>CAZFWD010000141.1:0-5680 GCA_964522535.1 uncultured Desulfonema sp. | reverse complement strand
CACCATTTTAAATATCGCGGTGTTTAAACCCGCGACGGCGATATAGTAAGCCTGAGTTGTTTCTTTGAGGTTCCGGGTGATATTGACGCGGGTCCTCATGGAATAGCAGAACTCCCCGACAATCACCGTCAGCAGCATCAGCACCCAGAGCACCATCAGCAGCGCCGCTCCCCTGTCGGTCCATGCCCTTCCCCCCGGCGAAGGCAGCCCCCCCAACCCCGCAAACCGGATATGCATCTTTGGCCTTTGCATCATGGCTGTTCCGAAGGGAGCCGGGCGATCACGGTCACCGGGGCTGTGTTTTCATCCATCTGAAGGGTGATCCGGACTGCGGCGGGAAGCCCGGCGTCCACCTCCGGTTCCCATTGATCCTGCCACCGGGATTCCATCTGCGCCTCTTTTTTCAGGTATTCAAACCGAATCCGATATGCGCCGGGAAACAGCTCATGAAACGCGTCCTCATCCGCCTCAAACAAAACCGTGCCTGGTTTGATACCCGCTGTTTCCTGCTCGAAAACCTCCAGGGATTCGCCCGCCTCTTTATTTTCGACGACCCGGTACTTCACGTACACGTTTCCGCGTTCATGGCCGGGGATGATGGCCACAGAGGAGATAAACTCTACCGACAGCGGCCCGCCCCCCAGATACAACGCCGGTTCATCCTCCCGTTGAATCTGCCGCCAGCAGACCGATGACAGCTGCCGGCAGACCAAGGGAAGAACCACCTGCTGCCGCTGATGCACCGCGATATCCTTTTCCCCGGTCTCCCATGCCCTTATACCGATGGAAAACGCCCCCAGAATGATGACCAGAATCACCCCGGTAAGCGTGATGGAGATCAAAAGCTCCAGCAGGGTGAATCCGCTGTCTAACGCATGTCCCATACCTTTGGTTCCGTGGGGCCTACCCCTGATTCTCAGGCCTTTGGGCGAGCGCCGTGGTGTATATCTCAAAATGCCGGCTGCGCTCCCCGTTCTTCCAGGACACATCCACCCAGATGTTAAACGCATCAAAGGGCATCCGGGTTTCCACCTCCTCTTCCACCGCCACGGGATCCACCACCACGACCCAGCCATAGCCGTCATCAAATTCACCGCTTGAGGTTCCGGGGACCAGGGTGCTTGAAAGCAGCACCTCTTCCATCTTTTCTTTTGCATGAAATATGCCATACAAATAATCGCTGGAGACCTGATTGGCTTTCAGGCCGCCGGAAAACAGCTGCAGGATCACCACCAGGGAGATGGCCAGCACCATCACCGCGACCAGGGTTTCAATCAGGGTGAACCCGCCGCCGGGCTTCAGCGAATTATTCAAGGCCCTGAAAACCGCATGCCCCGGCCGCTGAATCAGGCTTCCCAAAATACGATTTTTAAACAATAGGATAAACATATTATTAATAAATTTAAATTATTAAATTCATACCTCAGACCGAAACTTACCCGTCCTCGGCCTAGTGAGAGACTTCCAAAAAACTTATATTCCCCAGTTTAAAAAATGAACAAATTAACCACAGAGAGCACAAAGGACACAAAGAAAAAAATCATCGTTTTTTCTGTGCGCTCTGTGGTAAAAATTTTTAAAAAAAACCGATAAGTTGGTTTCTTCAAAAATCCCGCAAAACTGGATAAACAGCTTTTTACAAGTCCTTAATATTATAGCCTTTCAAGTTCAGACAGGGTGACCACCCCGGTGATAAAATCAACCCGGATACCGTATCTTCTTCCCGCGGCGTTTGCCAGGACGATTTCCCCCCCGCTGGCGCTGCCGTTGGGGAAAAATACGATCTCAAACACCCCGTCCCGGACCTCCTCCTCTTCGAGGACCGCCTTCTCAAAAAAAACCCCTTTGGGGAGATCGTACGCCATATTCGGAAAAGGCGCTTCCGCAGATTCCGCCTCCCCTTCCTCGTTTTCCGTCTTGCCGGAAAGAATGGAAACCCGCCGGGCGTTGAAATCAAAAACCCCGATCCGTTCGACCTTGTCGGAAGCGGCCTGGCTTCGGGCGTATCGCAACATTCCGGCGGTTTTTTTCGCCGCGGTCTTCAAATCCAGTCTGCCCAAAGGCGCAAACATGCGAGGAAGCACAAGGGCGGAGACCAGACCGATAATGGCCAAAACAACCAAAAGTTCGATTAAGGTGAACCCGCCTTTCAACGATCCAGACCCTTCCAGTTCACCACATCCGTATCCTCCCCGTCGCCGCCCGGCTGCCCGTCGGCCCCGTACGAAATAATATCGTAATCCCCGTGTTCCCCGGGATACCGGTATTCATACTCATGCCCCCAGGGATCCAGGGGGACCTCCTTGGGCAGGTAAGGGCCGTCCCAGTTTCGGGCCTGCTCATCATTTTCCGGCTTTACACGCAAAACACTTAACCCCTCTTCCGAAGTCGGAAATTTTCCCACATCCAGCCGGTAGGTGTCCAGGGCGGTCTCAAAAAGCGCGATCTGGGCCAGGGCGGCCTTCTGCTTTGCTTTGCCCACCTTCCCGAACATGCGGGGGGCCACCAGGGCGGCCAGCAGTCCCAGAATAATCATCACGATCAGCAGTTCGATCAAGGTGAACCCGCGGTTGTCCTTATACCTTTTCATTCTCGGCAACTCCTTTAAAACGGCACCTCGTTCATGGAAAACACGGCCAGCAGCATGGATATCACGATAAACCCCACCATTAATCCCATGGCCAGGATCATGGCGGGTTCCAGCAGGTTGACAAACCGTTTCACCATATTGCGAACCAGCTTGTCATAATTCTCCGCCACCCGCAGCAGCATCTGATCGAGCTTTCCGGTCTCCTCCCCCACCAGGATCATCTGAACCGCCAGGGGAGGAAATATATCCTCCTGATGCAAAGGCTTGGAGAGTCTCTCCCCCTCCTTGACCCTTTCGTAAACCCGCTCCAGGGCGCCGGCGATCTGCTGGTTGGTGATGATCTCCCGGACCAGCCGCAATGCCTGCAGGATCGGAACCCCGCTTCGAATCAGGGTGCCCAGGGTCCTTGCGAAACGGGCGGCCTCCACCGCTTTTACCAGTTTCCCGATTCCAGGGGACCTCATCTTAAGCCGGTCCACCTTCAGCCGCCCCGCCGGGGTCTGAACATACCTTTTTACAAGAACAAAGATAAGGCAGCCAAGGCCCAGAATCAGCCACCAATAAGAGCGCAACCCGTGGCTCAATCCCAGCAGGATGCTGGTTGAAAACGGCAGCGACTGGCCCATGTCTGAAAAAATAATGGAAAATTTCGGAATCACGAAGGTCAGCATGATGATGATCGAAGCCCCGCCGACAAAGGCCAGAAAAAGCGGATAGACCATGGCGGAGGTGATGTAATCCTTCAAATCCTGGGCGTTTTCCAGAAAAAGGCCCAGCCGGTCCAGCGCGGCCGGCAAGACCCCGCCGGTCTCCCCGGCCCGGACCATGTTCACATACAGGGTGGAAAAAACCCTTGGATACCGGATCAGGGCTTCGGACAGGGAACCCCCGCTTTCAACGGTCTTCAAAAGCCCGGTCACGATCCCTTTAAACTTTTCCTTTTCCGACACATCGATCAACACGGACAGGGCCTTGTCCACAGGCAGGCCGGCCTCCAGCAGGGCGCAGAGGTCCTGGGTAAAACGCATCACATCCTTGGTGGTGACCCGCTGGAGCAGATCCGCGGCCTTTCGCGTGAACTCCAGGTTGAACCTGCCCAAATCGCCGCCGGCCGCGTCAATGCAGATGGGAATATAATTCATCCCCTGAAGCCGGGCCACCACCTCTTTTTTCTCGAAGGCCTCAAGGGTTCCCTTGACCACGCTTCCGGATGCATCGGTTGCTTTATATGAATACAGCGGCATATTATTTCTCAAGGGTGACCCGCAGCACCTCGGCCAGGGTCGTCACCCCCTGCTTCACCTTCTCCCATCCGTCCTGGCGAAGGGTCACCATCCCCTTGGCCAGCGCCACCTCCTTGATTCGCTCGGAATCGGACTTTTCTGAAATCTTTTTGCGGATATCGGCTTCGATAGCCAGGTACTCGAATAGGGCGGTCCTGCCGCGAAACCCGGTATTCCGGCATGCCTCACACCCACGGCCCACATAAAACCGGACCCCTTCGGCCTCCTTAGGGCTGATGCCCATGGCCCTTAAATGCTTCTCATCCGGGTCCACCCGCGTCTTGCAGTCCTCGCAGATCACCCGCACCAGCCGCTGCGCCAGCACCCCCAGCAGGGTGGAACTCAATAAAAACCCCTCCACCCCCATATCCAGCAGCCGGCCGATGGCGCCGACGGCGTCGTTGGTATGCAGGGTGGAAAACAGCAGATGCCCGGTCAAGGCCGACTGGATGGCGATTTCCGCGGTTTCTTTATCCCGGATTTCACCGACCAGGATGATATCCGGGTCCTGACGCACAATCGAACGAAGACCGTTTGCAAAGGTCAGCCCGATCTTGGCGTTCACCTGAATCTGGTTCACCCCATTGAGGTAGTATTCCACCGGATCCTCCAAGGTGATGATCTTGTTTTCCGAGGAATTGATCTTTGCCAGGGAGGTGTAAAGGGTGGAGGTTTTACCGCTTCCGGTGGGGCCGGTCACCAGGATCATACCGTAGGGCTGGGTGATCAGGTCCATGTATGCCGATAACAGATCCTCGGGAAAACCAATCTTCGCAAGGTCAAGGATCAGCATTTCGCGGTCCAGCACCCGCATCACCAAGCTCTCCCCGAAAAGGGTGGGAATCGTGGATATTCGGAAATCGATCTCCCGGCCGGCGATTTTCAGCTTGATCCGGCCGTCCTGGGGCAGCCGGCGCTCAGCGATGTCCATATTCGCCATGATCTTGACCCGGGAGATGATGGCCGCCTGAAGCCGTTTCGGCGGGGCCTCGATGTTATGCAAAACCCCGTCGATCCTGAACCTGACCTTTAATTCGTTCTCAAACGGCTCAAAATGGATATCGCTGGCGCGCAGCTCCACCGCTTTTAAGATCAACCGGTTCACCAGGCGGATGATCGGCGCTTCGGACGCAAGATCCCGTAAATGATCAACATCCGCTTTTCCCTCGTCGATGATCTCGTAGACATCCCGGCCGGCCTCCTCGATAATCATCTCCAACGACTGGGTCCCGGCGCCGTAGAGCCGCTCAATGGCGTCAAAGATATCCTCTTCCCGGCCGGAAACCGCTTCGATCTCAAGCCCGTACCCGAGCTTTAAGGCGTCAATCGCCCAGAAATCATCCGGATCGGCCATGGCGATCCGCAGGGTGGTCCCGTCCGCGGCAAGCGGAACAAACCGGGCCTGCTTCATAAACCGGATCGACAGGTTGTTTAAGACCACCGGTTCAACGGGATAATCGTTTACAGACAATACCTGTGTCATGGTCCTGGTTTACTCCCCAAAGGATGATCCCCGTATAAAATCAATCAATTCAAAGAAAATGAGAATGCAACAATCATACCATACTCAAGGCATCAGCGCATTTTGCAGGGGGCCGCCGCCCCCGCTGAAACACCTTCGATCATGACCGCTTCCGGCGACAATCTATTATGTTTACGGGGAACTGACAACACCTTTTTTAGCTTTTACAGGCGCTGTCCCGCCACCTTTTCCCTTGACACCGGCTTTCGGTTGTCCCTATTATTTTTTTGAGACATTCAAAAAACCCAAACCGTGATGTGAATCCAAGAGAGCGCATGATCCGCA
>CAZFWD010000140.1:0-9814 GCA_964522535.1 uncultured Desulfonema sp. | reverse complement strand
CCTCGGCCCGGACGCGGTCATCGGCCGGTCGGTTTCCACCCCGGCCGAGCTGGCGTCAACGGATCTGTCGGGGTGCAGCTATATCGGGTGCGGCCCGGTTTTTTCAACAGGAACCAAGGCCGATGCCAAGCCGGCGATCGGGCTTCCGGGATTAAAGGCGGTTGCCGATCAGTCCGTCCTTCCGGTGGTCGCCATCGGCGGCATCGACGCTGCCCGGATAAAGGACTGTCTGGCTTGCGGCGCGATCGGGGCTGCAGTGATCAGCAACATCACCCGTTCCAAAAACCCGGCGCAAAGCGCGCTGGATTTCGGCAAGGCCTGCGGGTGTCAGCCCCGAAAGATTCTGAAACCCTGGCATGATGAATTCGCCTTAATCGACCGAATGCTGGGCCTTTATGATGATCCCAAAGGGCCGGGCTCCATTTTGAGGATACCCACCGGGGATGACGCGGCCTTGCTGGCTTCCCTTCGCAACCCGGTGGTCACCACCGATACCCAGCGGGAAAACATTCATTTCCGGTTTGACTGGATGACCGCAGATCAGCTGGGGGAAAAGGCGGTGGAGATCACCTTTTCGGATCTGGCGGCATGTTGTGCCGTTCCGAAGGTGATTTTTGTCAACCTGTCGATCCCCTTTCATACCCCTGCTGAAACGGTGGAATCCGTGTGCCGCGGGATCAACGCCGCTCTGAATCGGCATCAGGCTGTTCTCGGCGGAGGGAATGTTTCGTCCGGGGTCGAGTTCGCCGTTGATCTTTTCGCGGTGGGCGAAGGAAGACCCGACCTTTTTCCGCTCCGGTCGGCGGCCCGGCCCGGAGACGGGCTGTATGTGACGGGCCCCCTGGGCCTGGCCCGGGCCGGGCTGGAATGCCTTCTGGCCCGCGATACCCGGTTTCCCGGGCTGATTGAAAAATTCAAGGCGCCGCGCGCCCGGTTCGACGCGGCGGACATTCTTGCGCAAAACAAGGTGGCATGCGTCATGGACCTCTCCGACGGGCTTTGCGGGGATGCCGCCCATATCGCGGCCGCCTCAAGGGTTTCCATCCGCCTGACGCCGGAATCCTTTGTTACGGATTTACAGCTTGCGGCCTACTGCCGGGAACATGGGCAACAGCCGGAGCGGATGATCCTGTCCGGCGGCGAGGACTATGAGCTGTTGTTTGCCTGCGGGCCTGAGAAATTCGAGGCGATTAAGGCGGATCTTCCCCAATCTTTTCGAGTGGGGATCTGCATTCCCTCTGAGGGAAAGGCGATCGTGAATCTTCCGGAAGGGGTGTCCTCCTATCAGCACGGAAAAAGGAGAGGGGCGTGATTCTACCCGTGATTTTAGCCGGCGGTTCAGGCACGCGGTTGTGGCCGCTTTCCCGGCAGCATCGTCCGAAACAGCTGTTAAAGCTCACCCATGAGCGCACCATGCTTCAGCAGACCGTGCTGCGGCTTGAGGGGTTTCATGGCGTGGGTCCGCCGATGGTCATCTGCAACGATCAATACCGGTGGCCGGTGGCAGAACAGCTTCGTGAGATCGGTGTCGAACCGTCGGCGATTTTTCTGGAACCCGCGGGAAGAAACACCGCGCCGGCCGTGGCCGTGGCGGCCCTAAAGGGGTTGTCCAAAGATCCGCGTGCGTTGATTTTGGTCCTTCCGGCGGATCATTTCATCAAAGACATTCCGGCGTTTCACGAAGCATTGCGCGCCGGCGTGCGTTTTGCGGAAAAAGGAAGCCTGGTCACCTTCGGGATCGTTCCGGACCGGCCTGAAACCGGTTACGGCTATATCCGCAGGGGCAAACCGGCGGATGCCATGTTTGCGGCGCCTTCGGAGCATGGCGGTGAAGCCTTTGCCATTGACGCCTTTGTGGAAAAACCCGATCTTGAAACCGCCAAAAACTACATCCGGTCGGGGGACTATTTCTGGAACAGCGGCATGTTTTTGTTTGAGGCCGACGCGGTTTTAAAGGAGCTTGAACGATTCGCTCCGGATATTCTTATTGACTGCGAGGCCGCGTATAAAAACGGTGAAACCGACGGCCTGTTTTTTTATCTGGCGGATGAGGCGTTTCGGCGTTGCCGGTCGGAATCCATCGATTACGCGGTCATGGAGAAAACCGACAGGGGCGTCGTGGTGCCGCTTGAAGCGGGATGGGACGACCTGGGCTCCTGGGAGGCCTTGTGGAAGGCCGGCCAAAAGGATGCATCCGGAAACGTCGTGGCCGGGGATGTATTCTGCCTGGATGCCGAAAACAGTCTTATTCATGCGGAAAGCCGGCTGGTGGCGGTTTTGGGGGTTACGGGTCTGGCCGTGGTGGAAACCGATGATGCGGTGCTTGTCGCTTCATTGAAAAAGACGCAGTCGGTAAAGCATATCGTCAATGCGCTAAAGGCCGACGGCCGCGACAAAACCTCAAAGCGTCGGAAAATCCATCATCCGTGGGGATCCATCGAGGCCCTTGACAGCAGCAATGGGGTTCGGGTTCGTAAAATCGTCCTGATGCCCGGAGCATCCGTTTCCGTGGAAGGGCATTCTTTTCGGTCCGTCTTCTGGACCCGAATGGCCGGGACCGGCAGGCTTCGCATCGGCGACGCCTTCACGGCGTTTGAGGCGGATCAGCCCCTGCGCCTTGATCCGCAAATACCAGTCGGTCTTGAAAACACGGGCCGGGTGGCTTTTGTTTTTTTGGAGGTTTTGTCCGGTGAGCAACAGGCCGGGGAACATTTGAGCGGGCGGGGTTAAGTCAGAGTGCGGGTTTTTGGAAAAACCCGCGCCGTATCTTAGAAGGGTAAGGGAAAGAAGGTTTCATGGAGCCATTTCAGGCGGCAACACTCGGCATCATTCAGGGGCTTACGGAGTTTTTTCCGGTCAGCAGCTCGGGGCATCTGATCATCTTTCAGCATTTGTTCGGACTCAAGGAACCGGAGCTGCTTTTTGACGTCAGCGTCCACGCCGGGACCTTGGCGGCGGTGCTCCTTTATTTTTACAGGGATATCGTAAATATTTTAAAGTCATTTTTTAAATTTGCGGCAAGCCGGGCAGTCAACCGGAAGGGGAAAATGGCGCCTCAAGAGGTCGCAGATGTCCGTATGGCGATGCTGATCCTCATCGGTTCCATTCCCACCGGGATTATCGGTATGGGTTTTTACGGGGTTTCCGAAGAGCTGTTTTCCTCCCTGGGGATCTGCGGGGCGGCGCTTCTGGTCACAAGTCTCCTGCTTTTTTTGACCCGATGGGCGAAGCCGTCCGTGGCCGGGGATTCGAATTTTCTTTATCGTTACGCCTTTCTGATCGGCATCATGCAGGGGATCGCGGTGATTCCCGGCATCTCCCGATCCGGTTCAACCATCGCGGTGGGACTGTATCTGGGATTAAGCCGGGAGACCGCGGCGCGGTATTCGTTTCTGGTCTGCATTCCGGCGATCCTCGGGGCGCTGCTTCTGAGTTTTTGGAATGCGAAGACCGGGTTGTCCTTTAAAATTCTGTTTATCGGACTGATCACATCCTTTGCGGCGGGATATGCCGCCCTTTGTCTGCTGATCGGTATTGTCCGCCGGGGCCGCCTGTCCGTTTTCGCGCCCTACTGCGCATGCGCAGGCATTGCGGCTTTGATGATGGAGGTTTTTATATGAATCTTTTGACTTGGTCATCGCAGATTAAGCGGAATGTTTGTGAAAGGGGCCTCTTCTGGTTGTGCCGGATGGCTGTTTTTCTGCTTGTTTTTGCTGTTTTTTCCGGATGCAGCGTGAGGCGGCTGGTGGTTTGGCAGGTGGCGGACCTGATGGAGGGAGGATTTCCCGCCTTTATGAAGGAGACCGACCCGGCGCTGATGGCCGATGCCATGCCGGCCAACCTTAAAATGATCGAGGCGTTTCTGGAAAACGATCCTCAAAATTCGGCCCTGCTGCTTTTGGCCTGTCAGGGGTATGCGGCGTACGCCTACCTGTTCATCGAAGAGGACGACCCGGTGCGGGCCATCGCTTTTTATGAACGGGCGAAATCATACGGGTTCGCCCTGCTTCATGACGCGCATCTTGTGCCGACGGAGCTCTACAGCCTGGACGCCTGGGACGATAGACTCGCCTCGGCACGAAAAAAGGATGTACCGGCGATTTTCTGGACCGCTTTTGCCTGGGGAGGGCGGATTCAGCTGGACCGTGAATCCCCGGCCTCCCTCGCGGACATGCCGTTCGTGATTCGGCTGGCCCAGCAGGCCGAGGCCCTGGACCCGTCTTACTGGTTTTCCGGCCCGGATACCTTTTTGGGGTTTTATCATGGAAGCATGCCGGTGCCGTTGGGCGGCCGGCCTGAAATTTCAAAGGCGCACTTTGAGGCCGCGCTTGAGCTCACCGGAAGGCGGTTTGTCCTGATTCAACTGCTTTACGCCCGTTCCTATGCCGTGCAGGTGCAGGACCGTGCGCTTTTTAAAGCGCTCCTCAACGAGGTGATACAATCCGATGACAGCCTGCTGCCCGAAGCAGCCCTGTCCAACGCGGTGGCGCGTGAGAAAGCAGTCCGACTGCTTGAAAAAACAGATGAATTTTTTCAGTAAAAGGAGGCGGCGGTGTCCCTAATCAATCGGCTTTTGACGGCAGGGAGGATTTTTTTTCTGACCACGGCGGCTTTGATGGTGCTGACGGACGACGGGGTTTCGGCGGATTCCGACCCAACCGCCACGACGACTTTTAAAATCGGCACCATCGCCCCGGAGGGCTCCACCTGGGACCGGGTAACGAGGGAGTTCAATACGGAGCTTCAGGAAAAGACCCAAAACCGCGTCCGGTTTCAAATCTACTCCGGCGGGGTGGCCGGGGATGAAGAGGGGATACTTCGAAAAATTCGGATCGGGCAACTGGACGGCGGCGGGTTTACCGGCGTGGGCATGGGGGAGGTTCTGCCCGAGGTGCGGATTTTGGACCTTCCTTTTTTTCTCACCGATGAAGCCACCTTTGACCGGGTTCGAGACGGCCTGACCCCCCGTTTCAGACAAGGGTTTGCCGATAAGGGGTTTATCCTGGTCGGATGGATGGATATGGGGCTGATCTACCTCTACAGCGCCAAACCGATTATCGACCTGAATGCGTTTAAAAACACAAAGGCCTGGATCTGGGAAGGGGACATGCTGGTGCAGTTTTGCATGGATGAGATCGGCGTCACCCCGGTGCCGCTGTCGGTGATCGATGTGATGCTGGGGTTAAACACCGGCATGATCGACACGGTTTACAACACCCCTCTGGGCTGCGTTGCGCTTCAATGGTATATCCGCACAAAGTATCACACCTCCACGCCGCTGGGCCTGGTGACCGCCGGGTTCCTTGTTCGAAAGGCGCTTTTCGACAGGCTTTCCAAAGCGGATCAGCAGACCCTGCTGTCTCTGGCAGAGGTGTATTTCATGGAATTAAGGGGCTTGGTGCGGAAGCAGAATATTGAGGCCACACAGGTCATGGAGGCGCGAGGGGTTCAGGCGGTGAAATGGCCTCAGGAGGACATCAATCAAATTCAGATCGCCTCAGAGACCGTATGCCGAAAGCTGACGGGAAAACTCTATCCTCAGGATCTGCTTGACGAGGCCTTACGGCTCAAGGCGGGTTGTCCCCCATCGCCTCCCTTACCTTGATCGCCAGGTCTTTAAGCAAGAACGGCTTTCCGATGAAATGCACGTTTTTGTCCAGAACGCTGCGGCCCGCGATCACGTCGGCCGGATAGCCGGACATGAACAGGATTTTGATTTCCGGGCGAAGGGCCTGTATTCGGGCGGCCAGTTCCCGGCCGTTCATTTCGGGCATGATCACATCGGTGGTAAGAAGATCAATGGGGCCGGTGTGTTCTTCGGCCGCGCGCAGGGCCTCGCTCGGACCGCCCGCCTTCAGCACCCGGTAACCCAGGTGTTCAAGCATGGCTCGGCCCATTTCCATGATCGCTGAATCGTCCTCCACCAGCAGCACGGTTTCGCCGCGGGCAATGGGGATTTGCGCGGCGCTCTCCGTTACGTCGGTTTTTTCGGTTTGACCCTCATGCCGCGGCAGGTAGATTTTAAAGGTAGTTCCTTTCCCCGGTTCGCTGTAGACGTTGATGAATCCGCTGTTCTGTTTAACGATGCCGTACACCGTCGCCAGTCCGAGACCGGTGCCCCGGCCGGTTTCCTTTGTGGTGAAAAACGGCTCGAAGATTTTGTCGATGGTTTCCCGGTCCATCCCGCATCCGTTATCGCTGACCGATAAAAGCACAAACGCGCCGCACATGAGACCGGCGCCGTCGGCGCAATCGAATTTTTCAAAGGTTTGGTTATGGGTTGAAATGGTGATTTTGCCGACACCGGAGATCGCGTCCCGGGCGTTGACGCATAGGTTCGCCAGCACCTGATCGATCTGGGCAGGGTCCATTTTGATCGGCCACAGGTCCGCGTCGGGTCGCCAGACCAGGTCAATATCTTCTCCGATGAGCCTTCTCAGCATTCTGAGCATGCTCTCGATGATGTCATTTAAGTCAAGCCCCCTGGGGCTGATGGTTTGCCTGCGGGCAAAGGCTAGCAGCTGGCGGGTGAGGTCGGCCGACCGCTCGGCCGCTTTTTGGATTGCCTGCAGATCATCAAACACCGGCTGCGTCTGCGGTATTTTTCCCATGGCCAGCTCGGTATGCCCCAGGATTACGCTCAGCATGTTGTTGAAGTCGTGGGCCACTCCGCCGGCCAGCCGCCCCACGGATTCGATTTTCTGGGCCTGGATCAACTGCGCTTGCAGCTTCTTCCGCTCCTTTTCCCCGCGCATCCGCTCCGTGATATCCCGCACGATCGCCCACATCCCTTCATGCTCACCGAAGTCGTTTCGAATCAAAAACAGGCGGAGTTCAACGGGAAAAAGCGTGCCGTCTTTGTTTCGGTATTCGGTTTCAATGACCTCGGAAAACCCTTGCGTGAGGACCTGCCGGTCTACGGTGTCTTGATGCAGCGCGTGGCGTTTTTCCGGCATCAGGTCGATATGGCGCAACCCGGTCAGCTCTTTTACGGTATACCCCAGCATTTGCCGGTAGGTTTCATTGCTTTCCCGGATCCGTCCCCGCATGTCCAGGTATACGAAACCGTCCCTCATGCTTTCGTGGAGCCTTCGGTATTTGGTTTCCGAGATACGCAAGCGCGTGTTGGCCGAATCCAGGTGTCGCGTCCTTGCCCGGACCTGCCGGCGCAACAGCAGCAGCATGGCGCCCGATAAAAGCAGCGCGCTCAAGATCATAAAAAACATCCAGACGATATATCCCGGAAGACGAAGCTTCATCGGCTGCTCTGTCCAGCGGCCCAGGATGGTATAATAGACCGAAGGCTTCTTCAGCCAGCCTTCGAGATACCGGTCCACGGTTTCAAGCAGATCGGCGTTGCGGCCTTGGGCGGTGGCATAGTAGAGCGAGACCGCGTTAAAGACAACCGGGGTCTTGACCAGGTGGTAGGATTGAAAAAAATAGTTGCCAAAAAATTTATTGGCGATCGCCGCGTCCACCGAGCCCTTCGCCGCCAGCCGAAAGCCTGTTTCAAACGTGTCGGTGGGCACGATCGTGACATCGTAGTGGTGCCCGCGCATGGTATTTTCAAAGGCTTTCTGCTGAATGGAGTCCTTGAGCACCGCCACCCGCAGACCGGCCAGATCGCTGATTTTATCTATTTTCATGCGGGGGCGGGCATAGACCTGGGAAAAGCTTTCGGCGACCGGCATGCGGTGAAAATCAAACCGTTCATCGCGTTCCGGCGAGTAGGCCATATCGGGCATCAGATCGATTTGCCCTCGTTCCAGGGCGGCCAGGCAGTCCGTCCATTCGCACGGCGTGTAGGACAGGGTCCATTGTTCCGCCGCGGCGATTTCCTCTAAAAGCTCGATAAACAGACCGGCGGGGCGGCCGTTTTCATCCACAAAGATTTTGGGTTTGTTTTGATAGACGCCCACCCGCACGGTTTTTGCCGCCCCCTTTGCTTCAGCCGAAAAGGCAATCGCCATCACGATCGTGAGAAGGGCCGAGTAAACCGTTCGGCTTTTCAAGACAGGCATCTTGAAATCCTTTTTTGGGAAAATGGTCTGATGCGTCCGCCCGCATCCGCCCTAAGATGAGCTAACGATTTGCTTTTACTATTAAAATAAATGGCAGAATCCAGCCCCTGTGTCAACCTGAAAAATCATTCAAAGCGATATTCGGCGGCAGGCGGTTTTGCATCCTTTGGTAAACCCTGCGGGTTTTAAAACTTGACACGAAAGGTGCATCTTGTCATTGAAGGATAGCGCTATGGATTAAGAACAACGGCCTGAAAAGAGGTGACACATGAGCATGGACCCGAAAGGTATTCGCCCGGATCTGGCTGAAGTGACCGCTCGGCACAAAGCCACCCTGGATGAAGCCCGGCCCGAGGCCGTGGCGCGCCGGCATCAAACCGGCCGGCGTACCCTGCGCGAGAATATCGCCGACCTCATGGATTCCGGCCGATCCATCGAATACGGCGCCCTGACCCTGGCTGCCCAGCGCCGAAGAAAATCCATGGATGAACTGATCCAAAAGACCCCGGCGGACGGGCTGGTGGCCCGAATCGGCTCCATCAACGGCCGCCTGTTCGACCGGTCCAAGACCCGCTGCCTGGTGATCGGCTATGATTACACGGTTCTGGCCGGCACCCAGGGCTGGTTCAATCACAAGAAGAAGGACCGAATGCTTGAGCTGGCCTACAAACAGAAGCTGCCCACCATTCTTTTTGCCGAGGGGGGCGGCGGCCGCTCCGGGGAGATTGATATGGCTGAGGTGATGGTGGCGGGGCTTGAGATCATGTCCTTTTCCCACTATGCCCGGCTCAGCGGTCTGGTCCCGGTCATCGGCATTGTGAGCGGGTACTGCTTTGCCGGAAACGCGGCCCTGCTGGGTCAGAGTGACGTGATCATCGCCACGAAGGACGCCAACATCGGCATGGCCGGGCCGGCCATGATCGAAGGGGGCGGCCTGGGGGAATTTACGCCCGAAGCGATCGGGCCCATCTCCGTGCAGTCGCCCAACGGGGTGGTCGATATCGTGGTGGAAAATGATGCCGAGGCTGTAAGGACGGCCAAGCAGTATCTCTCCTATTTTCAAGGCAGCCTGCCGGACTGGGCGTACGCGGACCAGGATCAGCTGCGGGAGTTGATTCCCGAAAACCGCCGGCGGGCCTATGATATTCGAAAGATTATCGATGTCCTGGCCGATACCGGATCGGTGCTGGAGCTGCGCCGGGAGTTCGGTGTGGGCATCTTCACGGCGCTGGTTCGAATTGAAGGCCACCCCTTCGGCCTGATGGCCAACAATGTCTTCCATCTCGGCGGGGCCGTGGACGCGGACGGGGCCGACAAGGTCTCCCGGTTCATCCAGATCTGCGACGCTTTTGATCTGCCCATGATCGTCCTCATCGACACACCGGGCTTCATGGTGGGGCCGGAGGCCGAGAAAACCGCCCAGGTGCGCCATTTCTGCCGCATCTTCACCAACGCCGTCAACGCCACGATTCCCATTTTTGCCGTTGTTTTACGAAAAGGCTACGGTCTCGGGGCCATGGCCATGGCCGGCGGCGGCTTTCATATTCCCAATTTTATTGTGTCCTGGCCGAGCGGCGAATTTGGCGGCATGGGGCTTGAAGGCGCGGTCCGGCTCGGCTTTAAGAAGGAGCTGGAAGCCATCGAAGATTCCGAAAAGCGCCGGGAGGCCTTTGAGCAGCTGGTGGCCATGCATTACGCGCATGGGAAGGCGATCAATATGGCGTCGGTTCTGGAAATCGACGACGTGATCGATCCGGCCGAGACGCGGCATTGGATTGTCTGCGGCCTGCGCG
>CAZFWD010000139.1:0-2595 GCA_964522535.1 uncultured Desulfonema sp. | reverse complement strand
CCGCCCTGGGTGACGCTGGAAGCCATGATGCGCGACGAGGGGCTGCTCACGGAAGGCCAGAAGCCGGAGGATGTGCTGATCTCCAGGAGGGAGGGGCCTATCCAGTATCAGCAGGCGGCGGAGTTTGCGGCCCGGGGGCAGGAGGTTGAGGCTGAGGCAGAGGCGCGGCCGGTCCGGCCCGGATGGCTGGAGCGAATGATTCAAAATCATCCCGGGGTTAAGCTGTGGGAGTTTTTGTCCAAGACCGGGCCGGAATGGGCCGGGGAAAAATCCGATCTGATCGACAAGGTGAATCAGTCGTTTATCACCGGATATCGGGAGGATGAAGCCTTTACGCAGTTGCGCAAAGACCACGAGGCCCGGTTGCTGGCCCGGCAGCAGAAGGCCGCGGAGCTGTCCCGGGTTCTGGCGACATTTTCCGCCTCGGAGCAGGCCCGGGTGGGGCAGATCATTGAGGGGTCCGTCACGGTGGCGCCTGAGCGGTATGCGGCGGCCCTGAAGGTGGCTGAGGAGTTTCGCACCCTGGAAAAGGAGTTGCAGGATCTGGGGCTGCTGGGTCCGGAAAACCGGTTTAGGCAGATGAGCCGCAGGGAGATCGCGGCCCAGTTTAAAAAAATCGGGGCGGTGGAGGCGGAGATCGCCCGGCTGGAGGCCGCCCTGCAACCGGTGGTTTCAAAGCGGATTTTAAAGCGGGCCAAAGAGATTTCCGAGGTGGTGTCCGAAGCGATGGCGGAGAACGTCGGCACGGCCAGCGGGGATGTTGCCACGCGGGTGAGCAAGGCGATTGCCGCCAATGAGGCGCGGATCAAGGAGGCGCTGACGGCCCGGGGGTTTGCCGAGGGCGAGGCGGATGTGATGATCGCGCGGGTTAAAGAGTCGGTGATTGAGGCCAATATCCCCGAACATGCCACGGTCGCGGAAATCCGCACCACGATCACCCGGACCATCACGCAGACTGTGGCTACGGTCATGGAAAAAACCAAAACCTTTTCGCGGACAGTCATGGCCCGGGCCCGGGCTTCGGTGGTGAAAGATATCGACGCACAAATCCGGCTGCGGGACAACCTGCTCAATCGCATTCGGCTGCATTATCACATGGCCGGCAAGCAATACCTGCGCATGACTTATGACACCATTGAGCAGGATAAACAGTTTTTAAAGCACTTTAAGCGAGCCATCAAGCACCACCGGCTGCGCAAGGGGTATGAGATCAAGCGGCGGGAATATAACGAGGCCCGCCGAAAACATTATACCGCAAAACTGGCGGAACAATGGCGCAATGAGCACCCGGGTCAAGCCCTGGATCATCAGCCCCGGCTGGACCTGGACGCCCGGGCCGTGGCGCTGGCTCAACGGGATATGGAAAAATGGCGATGGGATCACCGTCTGGCTGCGCCGCTGCTGGCCATGAAGGGCATGAGCGAGGAGGCCCACGACGCGGAAATGATGCGGCTGTTTAAGGCGATTGCCGACAACCCCGAATGGTGTATTGATCGGGGGGGGCTTGAGCAGATGGCCGAGGCGCACCCGGAGCGCGACTACCAGCGGTTTAAGATGCTGCCCAAGACCGACAAGATGGGGCCTTTGGCCGGTAAAATGGTGAGGCCGGAGATTTACGACTATCTGGATTCAGTGGTCGATCAGCGGTCCGAAATGGGCAAGATGTACGACGAAATCCTGCGGCTGTGGAAGACCGGCAAGGTGGTGATGAACCCGGCGGCCCAGTGCAGAAATATGCTATCCAACACGATTCTGGCGGATATGGCCGGCCTGCCCCTGCACCGGCTGGATATCTATATGGCTGCGGCAAAAAATTTTGCGGCCAAGGGGGAATACTGGCAGGAGGCCAACGGCGCGGGGCTGTTTGGGGCGGAGTGGGCCGGGCATGAGATCACGTCATTTTTAGACGGCATGGAACACCTGGACCCCAAGGCCGGGCTGTTTTCCCCTGGATTTGCCAAGACCCTGTTAAATTTTCCGGGAAAAGCCTATCAGGCGTCGGAGCAGTTTTTTAAGCTGGCGGTGTTTATCCATGAGCGCAAGGCCGGCAAGACCGTCGCCGAGGCCAAGGCCCATGCGGAAAAATGGCTGTTTAATTACACAGATATTCCGGCCGGGATTCGGTGGGCCAAGCGGTGGTATTCCCCGTTTGTCACCTTTACCTATAAGGCCATGCCCCGGTTTGTGGAAACCGTCCTGACAAAGCCCTGGAAGCTGGTCAAATACTGGATGCTGATGAAGGGGGTGGAAATGCTGACCCGGACCCTGCTGGGGGAATCCGACGACGACCAGGAGCGGGAAGAAAAGGTATTGCCGGCGTATATGCGGCGGGAGGTGCTGCCCGGCCAGCTCAATCATCTGCGCATTCCCTATACAGACCAGTGGGGCCGCAGCAAGTATTTGGATGTGAGTTATATCCTGCCCTGGGGGGACATCGGCGAGCAGTGGGGCCAGTCCACCCTGACCCTGGTGCCCCGCTCATTTATGCCCAGCCATCCGGGCCTGATTTTTGCCGCGGAATGGGCGTTCAATGAGGTGCTGTTCACCGGGGAGGAGCTGTTCGGTCCGCACGACGCGGTGGTGGATCGGGCCATG
>CAZFWD010000138.1:0-3389 GCA_964522535.1 uncultured Desulfonema sp. | reverse complement strand
TCCAGTTCAGCCTGGCCATCCAGTGGGAGTAATCCGTGTAGGTATAATGGGTGATGTGGGCCTTGATTTTTTTCACCCGGGGGGCGTCAACCCGCGCATGCCCTTTTTTATTCAGGCACCGGGAGGTGGTTTTGTTATAGAGCCGGGTCACATAGTTCGGGTAAAACCCCGCCGCCTTGATCCAGTGATCCCCTACAAAATTTCTTCTGCGAAAGGCGTAAGCGGTTTTCGAGTCCGAGAGGTCAAGTGCCTTGATCCTTTCCACAAGCTCGTCTTCCAGCCGCTCATCCGCATCCAAAGATAAAACCCAGTCATGGGTCGACTTCTCGGCCGCCAGTGCTTTTTGCGGCCCGTCCCCCAGGTATTTCTGAAGGTATACGATGGCGCCGTTTTTTTTCGCGAACTCGACGGTGTGATCGCTGCTTAAGGAATCCACCACGATGATCTCATCGCAGACCGGTTTTAAAGACCGGATACAGGCTTCGATATTTTCTTCTTCATTGAGGGTGATGATCACCCCGCTGATGGGTTTCATCGATCCCCTGTTTTTCAGGTTCATATCTTCATGACGGCCAGAAACCCGCCGTGAATGGCGTCGTTTATTTTCCCCGGCGTGACGCCGTCGCCCACCACCGCATACGGAATGTTCACCGATTTTATTTTTTGGGATAACTCATTTACAGAGACCGACCCTGCGGCGATCACCACCTGGTCGAAGGCCATCGCATCGGAACGGCCGTTTTGATTCACATGGACCACCCCGTTTTCAATCCGCGCAACCTTCGTGTCCGCATGGATGTCAATCCCGTATCGTTTCAGGTTATCCATCAATACCCACCGGGTGGACCGTCCCACATCCTTGCCGATTTTGGGCAGCATTTCAAAAACGGTTACGCGGCTGGTTCCATGAAACATAAGCTGGCGCAGCCGATCCGGGCTTTCCGCCTCATAGGCAAAAAGGAAATACAGCACCTCCGGGGTGAGGGTGCCCTTGGCCGCGATAAAAAGCGCGGTTTCCAGCCCCACGGCGCCGCCGCCGATGACCGCCACGTTTTTTCCCAGCGGCGGGTTGTCCCTTAATACCGTCCAGGCATTGAGCACGCAGGGGTCGTCGCTTCCTTCAATAGGCGGAACCAGAGGGGCCGCACCCTCGGCGACAATGATATGGTCGGGTTTTTTTTGCCGAATAAAATCGATGTCCACCGTTGTATTTAAATGGAGCGCGATCGCATATTTTTTGAGCATGGCGCGGTAATACCTGATGAACTCCAGAAGCTCCCGCTTGTGAGGCGGGGCCCCGGCGAGCCAGAGCTGACCCCCGATATCCGCGTCTTTTTCATACAGCTCCACTTGATGCCCCATCATGGCGGCCGCGACTGCGGCTTCAAGCCCGGCCGGACCCGCGCCGATGACCATCAGTTTTTTCGGGGTCTGTGTTTTTTGAATCCTTCGCTCCCCTTCAAATCCGGCCAGGGGATTGCCGATGCAGAAGACCGGCTGCCCCTGAAACACCTGGTCCGTGCACCCCTGGGAACAGGCAGCGCAGGGCCGGATTTCTTCCTTTCGGCCGTCAAAGGCTTTTTGCGGCCACTGGGGATCCGCGATCAGCACCCGGCCCAGATTAACCATGTCCGCATACCCGTTTCGAATGATGCGTTCCGCGGTGTCCGGATCCGCGATGCGGTTGGAGGCCATGACCGGCACCGATACCGCTTTTTTGATGTTTAACGCCAGAAACGAAAAGGCGGATCGAGGAACCTCCATGGGCAGCTGGGGGACCCGGGTTTCATGCCAGCCGCCAGTGACATTGATGGCATCCACACCGGCGGATTCGTAGATTTTAGCGATTTCCGGGGTTTGTTCATCCGTGTTGCTGCCTTGTACAAAATCGTTTCCGGACATGCGAATGGTCAAGGGAAAATCCGGGCCCACGGCTTTTCGCACCCGGGTGATCAGCTCCCGAGGGAATCGGGTGCGGTTTTCAAAGCTGCCGCCGTAGCCGTCGGTCCGCTTGTTTTTCACCGGCGAAAGGAACTGGGTGACGAGGTAACCGGCCGAGGCGATGATTTCAACCCCGGCAAAATCCGCGGCCTGCGCCCGAACAGCGGCGTCGGCAAACGCCTTCTGGACCCCCTCGATGTCTTCTATGGTCATTTCCCGCGGGGTGGTCTTGGAATAGGTGTAATAAACCGCGGACGGCGCCATGGGCTGCTGGCCGTTGATCAGGATGGGATGGGAATAGCCCCCCGCATGAAAAAGCTGAACCCAGGGTTGGGCGCCCTCGTCCCGAATGATTCGCGCCAGGTTTTGAAAGTCGACTACGGCCGCATCATGGTCAAGACCGATCACCAGCGCGCCGGAGCCGATATAATCGACCCCCACCGGGCCGATGGTCAACAGCCCGACCCCGCCGGCGGCCCGGGCGCGATAAAAATTGATGTACCGGTCGTTGATTTTGCGGTCATAGGAATAGAGCAGACCCAGCGCCGGGTAGGCGAGCCGGTTTTTGATTTCCGTCTTATTGATGCGAATCGGGCTGAACAGGTATTTGTACATAAGTCGACTTCACTCCTGAAAAAAATAGGTTTTATTTAAACGGTTAGGCGTAATCAATCCGCATACGCATGGCTTTTGCCATAAAATTAAATTATTATTTGATATCAGCACATTAAAGACAAAAAAATTGCCATATAAAATATAACCTAAAATAAACGGCGTGTCGATGGATTTAATCCCTGATGAACCTATTTTTTTCACGGGTTTGGGACCCCGGTCCAATGGGGTTGTTGCACAGACGGGTCGTAAAATTCGCGTGGCGCCCTACACGACATCCGGGCGGTATGCAAGGAAACCAAATAAAAAAAGGCATCTCAAAAAAATGAGACGCCTTTTCCGGTTTTTACTGAATCAGGTTAGATAACCGAAACATCTACCGCGGCGGGGCCTTTTTTTCCCTCTTCCACGGTAAAGGTCACTTTATCACCCTCGTTGAGTGTTCGAAAGCCATTTGAATTGATACTTGAATGATGAACGAATACATCCGTTCCATCTTCTTTCTCAATGAACCCAAAACCTTTTTTCTCGTTGAACCATTTTACTGTTCCATTGGCCATAGTGACTTCCTCCTTTCATAAAATTCTCTTGGTTCCAAACTTCAGGTCGCCACTATGCAAAATGGATGCTCCTTGGGAAAGAAACCGGCCTGTAATTAAATCAGGCCATTTAAAGATTGGAGGGTATGATATCTACAATTTTGATAAAGTCAAACAAAATTTTAATAAAAAGAAGACTCGTCCAAAAACCATTCCGGCCCATTGCAGAAAATTGCAGAAAAAGAATTGCTTGTCCGGCCGGAAAAAAAATGATACTGAAACAGACCGAAACGGGCA
>CAZFWD010000137.1:0-3764 GCA_964522535.1 uncultured Desulfonema sp. | reverse complement strand
TGCCGAGCATCTCAAAAAAGGTGTGATGCCGGGCGGTATACCCGACGTTCTCCAGGTCGTTGTGCTTTCCGCCGGCCCGCAGGCATTTCTGGGCGGTGGCGGCCCGGGTGTAGGTCCGCTTTTCCTCCCCCATAAACACCCGCTTGAACTGAACCATTCCGGCGTTGGTGAACAAAAGGGTGGGATCATCCTGGGGGACCAGGGACGAACTCCGGACCACCTGATGCGCCCTGCTCTTGAAATAATCAAAAAATTTTTTCCGTATCGCGTCCCCGGTCATTCATTCACCCTGCCGCTTTCCGGCTATTCACTGTCGGCCGCCTCTTCCGGCCTGCTCGCAACCGAACCGCCGCCCGGAATCCCCATGGCCTCCTTGACGTTAATCGAAAGCTTCTGGTATATGTCCGAATGTTCTTTCAGGAAGGCCTTGGCATTCTCCCGGCCCTGACCGATCCGCTCCCCCTGGTAGGAGTACCAGGACCCGCTTTTCTCGATCACCCCCGCCTCGACCCCCATGTCCAGAAGGTCCCCGGCGGCGGATATCCCCTCGCCGTACATGATGTCGAACTCGGCCTCCTTAAAAGGCGGGGCGATCTTGTTCTTCACGACCTTGGCCCTGGTCCGATTGCCGACGGTGTCCTGACCGTCCTTGATCACGCCGCTCCTGCGAACTTCGATCCGGACCGAGGCGTAAAACTTGAGCGCGTTGCCGCCCGTGGTGGTTTCCGGATTCCCGAACACCACGCCGATCTTCATGCGAATCTGGTTGATGAAAATCACCGAGGTCTGTGTCTTGCTGATGGTCCCGGTCAGCTTGCGGAGGGCCTGGGACATGAGCCGGGCATGCAGCCCCATGTGGGAGTCCCCCATGTCGCCTTCAATTTCAGCCCTCGGCACAAGCGCGGCCACGGAATCGATGACAAGGACATCAATCGCACCGCTTCGCACCAGCATATCGGCGATTTCCAACGCCTGCTCCCCGGTGTCGGGTTGGGAAACCAGCAGCTCGTCACAGTTCACGCCGAGCCTCTTTGCATACGCGATATCAAGGGCGTGTTCGGCGTCGACGAACGCGGCAATCCCCCCCTGTCTCTGGGCTTCGGCCACCACATGAAGCGCCAGGGTCGTCTTTCCAGAAGCCTCCTGGCCGTAAATTTCCGTGACCCGGCCCTTGGGAATGCCGCCGATGCCCAGGGCCTTGTCCAGGGCCAGCGAGCCCGTGGAAATCACAGGCACCTGCATAATGACGTTACCGCCCAGCTTCATGATCGAGCCCTTTCCGAATTGACGCTCGATCTGGCTGATCGCGGTCTCCACCGCCCTTTCCTTATCGATATTTTTACTCATAAGGCCTCCTGTCGTTCGTTAAAGCAATTTGGTTGATTACGCCGCCTGTTGCCGATTGATCCGAAGTCAGGCCGGCTCAACACTCTTATATAAACCCTCCTCCCGCAAGCCCTGCGGTAAATAACCGGGTGTAAACCGGGCCGGACGGAAGCAGCCGGCTCTGGTAAAGGCTTACGGCATCGACGGTAAACGGCTCTGACGCCGTTTCGCTGAATTCTTCCAGGGCGCTTGCGAACCGGGTGGCATCCTGCCGGCCTTCCTTCACCCGGCCCAGGGTCAGATGCCCGGTATAGCGTCGTGTTTCCGCTTCAAACCCGAGCGCAACCAGATGCCTGTCCAGGTTTTCTTGAAGCCGTTGAAGCGCGTCCGTCTGGCCGGAGATCCCGGCCCACAGCACCCGAGGGCGTTTCACACCCGGAAAAACCCCGATCCCTTTCACCGACAGCGTCATCGGGCCGGTCCCCTTCACCGCATCCACAACGGCCGCCTGGATTTCCTGAATCCTTGAACCGGCCACATCCCCCAAAAATTTTAAGGTCAGATGAATGTTTTCCGGACGGCTCCATCGAATCTTAAGGCCGTATGCCGTAAGCGCCTGCTGAAGCGCCCCCAGTTTCGATACAATCTTTTCGGGCAGCCCGATTGCGATAAACACGCGCAGGCGCTTTTCATCCGCACGGTCCTGTTCAACGCTCATTGTCGCTCAACCCGAATGAAGCGATTCAAAGGGCCTTTGGGCATCACGCCAGCCAAAGCAACCCACGCAAAACCAGGTTGCCGATAATCCCGGCCGCCACGTCATCGGCCACCACGCCGGCCCCGCCAGGCAGCTTTTTTTCCAGAAACCCGATGGGAAAGGGTTTTAAAATATCAAAAAAGCGAAACAGCACAAAACCCGCCAGGCCGATCCATACGGAAAACTCAAACCCGAACAGGGTCACTGCCATGCCGGCGATCTCATCGATGACGATGCAACCCGGGTCCTGTTCCTTCAGCAGCCGCTCGGCCGCTCCGGAAACCCAGACGGAAAACCCGATAAACAGGATCAGGCCCGCCAAAACGGCCGCCCAGTGAAAAAGCGGCATGACGCAATAGATCAAAAGCCCGATGACGGCGCCGAAGCTGCCGGGGGCCACCGGCATATACCCGACAAATCCGCCCGAAGCCAGCCCCAGAATGAGTTTCGACCTGGCGTTCATGCACCGTTCTTATAATCTTGCCCCTGTTCCTGTCAAGGCATTGTTGGCGGGCCGCTGAATCCATCAGGCCGATGGGTTTTGAACGATCCGGTCATAGACCACGCGAATCGGAATGTTCTCCCTTCTGGCGATCTCCCGGCAGGCCTCATACTCGGGCACGATGCGGAACCCGCCGAAGGGGATTCTCACCTTTTTGGCGGAAACCGGCCCGTAGACGGTATCGAGGGTCACGGCCTCGCGTTCCAGGATATCCCTTTCCACCGCATAATACCGGACCCCCAGGGTCGTGGTTTCAGAAAGGATCAGCCGGGAAAGGGACGGCCTGTCCGCTGGGCGGCACAGCACCTGCAAAAGCGTTCCGGGCCGGTTCTTCTTCATGTAGATGGGAATCAGGTACACATCCAGGGCGCCGCCTTCAAACAGGCGCTCCATGAGAAACCCGAAAAACTCCGGGTTCATGTCGTCGATGCTGGTTTCCACCACGACCGCCCGGTCCCCGGCTTCAACCGGCTCACCGGTCACGATCCGAAGCAGGTTCGGGACCGGCCCGTTTTCCCGCCGGCCGGCCCCGTATCCGGTTTTTAAAACCCGCATGCCCGGCATTTTTCCAAAGGACGCGGCCAGGGTGGTGAGAATGGCGGCGCCGGTGGGGGTCACGGTTTCAAAGGGGATGTCGCTGCCGTAGACCGGCACCCCTTTTAAAACCGCCAGGGTGGCCGGGGCCGGAACCGGAAGCCTGCCGTGCGCGCAGTCCACAAACCCCCTGCCCAATGGAACCTTTGAGGCAGTGATGTTTTCAAGGTTCAGTTCTTCAACACAAAGAGCGGTCCCCACGATGTCCACCAGGGCGTCCACGCCGCCGAGTTCGTGAAAATGGACCTTTTCCTTTGGACAGCCGTGGACAGCGGACTCGGCCTCCGCGAGTTTTTCAAACATGTTAAGGCTGAGCGCCTTGACGCGTTCCGGCAGGCGGCTTTGCTGAATCAATCCCTGAATTTTTGCGTAATCCCTCTGCTCATGGTCACGGACCACGACCTCCACCCGGTTGGCCGAAATCCCGCTTCGCATCACCGGGGAGACCACCAGCTCAAAATCGATGAAAAGATGGGTCTTTAAGGTCTCGGCCAGCCGTTTGGGCGAAGCCCCCAGGGCGAATAGAGCACCAAGGGTCATGTCCCCGCTGATCCCCGCAAAGCAGTCAAGAAAGGCCATCATGGT
>CAZFWD010000136.1:0-4740 GCA_964522535.1 uncultured Desulfonema sp. | reverse complement strand
AACAACAGGGTGGCCAACTGGGTTTTGTCCCCCAGTTCGGCGATAAAAACCGCGGTAAAAACCGTAAACAGTATCTTGTATTCCATTCTATGCCTTTCCTTGTCATTGCATGACAGCCGGTGCCATTTCAATCGGATGCCAGGATATCGGAATCCGGCTTTCGCTGCCGAATGTGCGACAGAACGGTTTCCAAAAACCTTTCTTTTGCGATCCCGTAACGGACCTTTCCGTCTAAGGTTCTGACCGAAAGGGTGCCGGCCTGCTTTTCCTTGTCCCCGACCGTGATGATTAAGGGAATCTGATTGAGCTGGGCGGTTCGAACTTTTTTGTTTAAGCTCTCGGAGCGTTCATCCACCCCGGATCGAATCCCGGCCTGCTCCAGCCAGGCGTAAATCTCACGGGCAAACGGCGCCAGATCATCGTTTAAGGGCAGAACTACCGCCTGAACCGGTGCAAGCCAGAGAGGGAATTTTCCGGCAAAATGCTCGATGAGAATCCCCAGGAAACGCTCGATGGACCCGTAGATGACCCGGTGAATCATGACCGGCCGGTGCTTTTCATTGTCTGCGCCCACATAGGAGAGATCAAACCGCTCCGGCAGGGACATGTCCAGCTGAATGGTGCCGCACTGCCAGGTCCGGCCGATGGCGTCCTTGATGTGGATGTCAATCTTCGGGCCGTAAAACGCCCCGTCCCCTTCATTGACCTTATACCCTCTTCCATAGGTGTCCAGGGCCGCCCGCAGGCCGTTGGTCGCGGCCTCCCACTGGGCGTCGGTGCCGATGGATTTTTCAGGCCGGGTGGAAAGCTCCAGGTGAAACCCCAGGCCGAAGGTTTGATACATCCGCTCCACCAGGTTTAACACCCCCAGGATCTCTTGCTCGATCTGGTCTTCGGTCATAAAAATATGCGCGTCATCCTGATGAAAGGCGCGGACTCGAAACAGGCCGGACAAAACCCCGCTTAACTCATGCCGGTGAACCAGCCCGATCTCCGCCACGCGAAGGGGAAGGTCCTTGTAGGAATACCGCTTTTCCTTATACAGCAGCATGCCGCCCGGGCAGTTCATGGGCTTGATGGCCGAGTCGGTCTCATCAATCACCAGGGTATACATATTTTCCCGGTAGTTTTCCCAGTGCCCGCTGCGCTCCCACAGGCTGCGGTTTAAAATAATCGGGGTCTTGGTCTCCACATACCCGGCGACCCGGTGCTCCTCCCGCCAGTAGGCCAGCAGGGCGTTCCAGATCTCCATGCCGTTGGGGTGAAAAAACGCCATGCCGGGGGCTTCGTCGTGAAAGGAAAACAGCTCCAGGGCCGCACCGATTTTCCGGTGGTCCCGCTTTCTGGCTTCTTCCAGGAAATTCAGATAGGCGTTGAGCTCCTTTTTATCAAAAAAGGCGGTGCCGTAAATCCGCTGAAGCTGCGGTTTTGAAGGATCCGCCCGCCAGTAGGCGCCCGAGACCTTCATCAGCTTCACCGCGCTGACAAACCCGGTATGGGGAACATGGGGGCCCCGGCACAAATCCGTAAACTCCCCCTGGGAATACAGCGAGATGGTGCCGTCTTCAAGATCGGAGATCATTTCAAGCTTATACGGCTCCCCTTCATAAAACCGCAGCGCCTCCTGTTTGGACACCTCCCGCCGAGTGATCGGCAGCCTTGCCTTGATGATCTTTTTGATCTGTTCCTCGATTTTTGAAAAATCCGCCTCGGAGATCGGCTCCATGTCGATATCGTAATAAAAACCATCCGCCACCACCGGCCCGATGGTCAGTTTCGCGTCCGGATACAGGGTGCAAATCGCCTGGGCCATGACATGCGCTGCGCTGTGGCGCATGATTTCCAGGCCCTGTTTATCCCTGGTGGTGATAAACCGGACAGCGGCATCGTTTTTGATAGGGGTGCTCAGATCAACGGCCTTGCCGTCAAGCTCCATGGCTACGCAGCTTCGGGCAAAGGATTCGGAAATCGATTTCGCCACGTAAAACCCGTCCGGCGCATCCTCAAACTGTTTTGTACTTCCATCCGGAAAAGTGATATTGATCATTTGTGATTCATCCATATAGAATAAAAAAATAATAGCGTTATGAAAACCCCCTGATACTTAGGAGAAACCGCCATTCGGGTCAAGTCCAAATATGAGCATGAAAGTCATCTTAACGCAAACACTATCTTAAATGTTGCGGCAGATGATCCGCGCCTGGTGGAGACGGCATCCGATCTTCGGGATACGGTTTCAGCGCTTGGCCGGGAAAGGCTTGTGGCGGTTGATCTTGAAGCCGACTCCATGTTTCACTTTGAGGAGAAAATCTGCCTGATTCAGATCAGCTCAGAAAAAGCCGGTTACATCCTGGATCCCTTGAAAATCCCGGACATGTCGCCCATGGCCGGAATTTTCTTCGATCAGAAAATCAGAAAAATCTTCCACGGCGCGGATTACGATGTGCGAAGCCTGTACAGGGATTACGGGATCACCGTAAACAACCTGTTTGACACGGAGCTGGCCAGCCGGTTTCTGGGAAACGCGGAAACCGGGCTGGATGCGGTTCTGCAAAAAAGGTTCAACATTTCTCTTGAAAAAAAATACCAGAAAAAGGACTGGTCCCAAAGGCCCTTGCCGGAAAAAATGATCCGCTATGCCGCAAATGATACCCGGTATTTAATCCCCCTCTACAGGGCGCAGATCGGGGAGCTTGCGGACTTGGGGCGGCTGGACTGGGTCCTGGAGGAATGCTCGGACCTGAGCCGGGTCAGGCCGCCGGCAAATGAGGACCAGCCTTTATTTCTGAAGTTCAAAGGGGCAGGCCGGCTTGACCCCAAAACCCTGGCCGTGCTGGAGGCGCTGCTTCAGTTCAGGCGCAACATCGCGCAACAAAAGGACCGGCCGCTGTTTAAAGTCATCGGAAACCAGGCTTTGCTGAAAATCGCCCAGGAGAAGCCGCAAAGCGCAAAACAATTAAACCGGATCGGGGCGCTTAGCGTTCATCAGATCAACAGGTATGGAAAATCCATTGTTGAGGTCGTTCAAACAGCCCTGACCCTTCCCCAAAACCGGCTTTCCCATTACCCGCGCATGTTCACTCCGCGTATGGACGAGGGGGTTTTAAAAAGAATCAAGCAGCTTAAGGTCTGGCGGGAGCAAAAGGCGAAAAGTCTTGGCATCGATTCAGGGGTCCTCATCAGCAACGCGGTGTTAAAAGCGGTGGCCGAATCGGACGCTTTAAGTTTGGCGGACCTCGAAGCGGTTTTGGGACTCAAGCGATGGCAGAAAAAAGAGCTGGGTGGGGAGTTGATGAATATCCTTCAGGGGAAAGGCGCATGACGGAGAGAAAAATCGAGTTTAAAAGCGACGCGGGGATTCTTCTTGAGGGCCTGCTGCATCAAGGCGTTGCGGGCCGCGGGGTGGTGATCACCCACCCGCATCCGCTTTTCGGCGGGGACATGAATAACATCGTGGTGGAAACCATCCAGCGCGTCTATCAGGAAAAGGGGTATTCCACCCTGCGGTTTAACTTTCGGGGGGTGGGAAAAAGCAGCGGTCGATATGATGAGGGAAACGGCGAGCAGGCCGATCTGGCCGCGGCCTTTGCTTATTTAAAGGAGAATGGATCCACCGCCATTGATCTGGCCGGGTATTCCTTCGGCGCCTGGGTGATCGCCCAGGCAGCCGGCGCTCTACCCGCGGATTCCATTGTCATGGTGTCGCCTCCGGCCGCCATGATGAAATTTGATCCGGCCGCAAAAATCCCCGGATTGAAGCTTGTAATCACCGGCAGCGGCGACGAATTCGCCCCTGCCGATCTGGTTGAAAAATTAGTGAATACGTGGAACAAAACAGTTGATTTTAAAATCATCAACGGAGCGGATCACTTTTTTTTCGGACATACCGACAGACTTTCTGAAATTCTACAGAGCAGCGTCGAATGAATTGTTCTGCTTGACAATCGATCAGTGAATTTTATAATCTGAGTTAAATTCAGGTCAACCAGAATAAGGGTCTATGCCATGAATACAATACCTGTGTCAGAAGCCAAAATGAAATTAAGCGCCTTGGTGGATTCCGTCAAAGAGACCGACGTAGAGGTTGTCATTACCAAAAACGGCCGGCCGGTGGCAGTACTGGTGAGCCCGGATGAATTTGAAAGTTGGCGGGAGACTATGAGGATTCGCTTTGACACCGATCTGATGAAAGAGATTAGAAGCGGCCTGGAATCTTTGAAAAAGGGCAAAGCATCGCTTTACACCCTGGAGGAACTCCTGCCTGAGTCGTGATAGCGGTTAAAGGAAAATTTCGACTGAGGGTTCTGGATGATGTCGCCGCTGTCTTGAAGAAGCTCCATCCGGTGATCAAAGCGCATATCCGATCCGGCCTGAGGGCCATCCTTAAGGATCCATACAGCGGCAAAGCTCTCAAGGATGAACTGCAAGGCCTGAGAAGCTATCGCGTTAAACGTTTTCGGATCATTTATCGCGTTCGCCCAGGCAGGCAGCGGATTGACATCATCACCATTGGGTCGCGAAAAATCATATACGAAGAAACATTCCGCAATCTTGCAGGAAATCAAAATTCATAAGCCGTGCAGACAAACCAGAAAAATTAAATTATAACGGTCATGAATAAATGAATAACCGGATGAGCTTGGCCCCGGGCGGCAGGAGCCAAATGTAAAAATGTAAAGGGCGTCCGTTCGCAGTAACAGCTGTTTATCTATCGGGTTAAAGTCCCGTCCGGGGAATTGT
>CAZFWD010000135.1:0-9835 GCA_964522535.1 uncultured Desulfonema sp. | reverse complement strand
CTTGCCAAAACCGACAAATCCACCGAAAGGCTGTATCTGATGGGATTAAACCGGCTGGCCACGGTTTACACCCAGCGCGGTGAGATCCGTCGAGCGCTTGAGCTGTTCCGCAAGGGAATTCAGCGGGCCCCGGATCAGCCCTACCTTCACTTTCGAATCGCCCATCTTTACGCCCGGCAGCAGGATCGGCAAAAGGCCAAAGGCTGGCTGGAAAAAGCGATTCAGAGAGGTTTTTGCGATTTTAAACAGATCGAATCGGATCAAGCCTGGGAATGGCTCAAACAAACCCCGTATTATCAGGATTTGAAAAAAAGATTTTAAAGAGGGTCTGATGTCCACATGGCTTTTAAAAAACGGAATCGTGATCGACGGCACGGGAAAGAAAGGGTTTTGCGGGCATGTCCTGATCGAGGATGATCGAATCAAGACGGTGTTTACGGAAAAGGAGCCGCTTCCTTCGGCCGATACGGTTTTGGATGCGGCCGGCAAGGTGGTGGCGCCGGGGTTTATCGACATGCACTCGCACTCGGACTGGGTATTGCCCCTTGAGGACCATGACATTGCCTTAAGATGCCTTCTCGAGCAGGGGGTGACCACGATTGTGGGTGGAAACTGCGGGTTTTCGCCGGCCCCGGTCACCGAGAGAACCCGGCGGCTGCTCAAGACGGATTTTTTCAACCTCATGGTGGACAGGCCGCTTAATTACCGCTGGAGCGGCATGGGTGAATTCCTGGACCAGGTGGCGGAAAACCAGCCGGTGGTCAACACCGCCCACCTGGTGGGCCACAGCTCCATCCGGTTCGCCCATGCCGACACCCGGCGGGGCGGATTAACCGACAATGAAACCGCCGAATGCCTCAAGGCCCTTGAACGCTGTCTGGATGAGGGGGCCTGCGGCCTGAGCTTCGGGCTTGGTTACGATCCGGGCATGTACTCCCCCATAGAGGAACTGGAGGCCTTCTGCCGGGTCGCCGCCAAGGCCGGCAAGCCCGTGACCGTTCATATCAAGGCCTTGAGCCGGATTTCCCCCACCTATCCCCCGACCGATCTTCGGCCGCACAACCTGCGGGCGTTGAAAGAGATGATCCATATCGCCCAGAGGGCCGGGGTCAGGCTTCAGATCTCCCATCTGATCTTTGTGGGGCGCAGAACCTGGAGTACCGCTGACGCCTGCCTGGAGCTGATTGAAACCGCGGCCGGCCGGGGGCTTGACGTGATGTTCGACGCCTTTCCCTATACCTTCGGCAACACCACGGTCAACGCGGTCCTGCCCTACTGGTTTCTGGCCAAACTGCCTCAAATGTATCACAGCCGCTGGGCAAGGCTGCTGCTACGCATAGAGCTTGCGGTCGGGTTTCGCCTGCTCGGGTTCGGCTACAAAGATTTTCAGATGATGGACGCGGTTTCGGATTCGTGGTCGGACTTAAACGGAAAGCGGTTTGACGAGATCGCCCGGCAATGGAAAACCTCGCCCTTTAACGCTCTGCTGAAGCTGAGCGAAACCAGCCAGGGGCAGGCACTTGCCCTGCTTCATACCTACAGCGGCGAGCCGGGCAATGAAAGCGCCCTGAAAAAAGTTCTGGCCCATGAGCGCTGCCTGTTTCAAACAGACGCCCTGATCCGCTACGGCGGGTATCCCAACCCCGCGGCCCTGGGCGCATTTCCGAAAATACTGGAACAATACGTCAAGACAGAAAACCTGTTTTCCATGGAAGAGGCGGTAAGGCGCATGACCGGCGCCTCGGCAAAACGGTTCAATATTGAGGACAGGGGGGTGATTGTGCCCGGCAAAAAGGCGGACCTGGTTGTTTTTGATTCAAAAACCATTGCCGAGACCCCGGCAATCGGATCGCTGCCCGCGGGAAGGCCCAAAGGGATCGACCACCTGTTCATCAACGGGGTGCACGCGGTGGAGGGCGGCCGGTATATCAGCGGGGTGAGAGCCGGCCGGGTGCTCCGCCTGTAAAAAAACATGAAAACCTATTATGATGTCGCCATTATCGGCGCGGGTCCGGCCGGCGCTGTGGCTGCTGCCCTGTGCGCTCGAAGCGGAATGAAAACCATCCTTTTGGAAAAAAAAAGGCTTCCCCGGATCAAACCCTGCGGCGGCGGGGTGACGGCCAAGGCCATGGACCTGCTGAAAGGAATCGGCTGTTTCAAAAACGAATTCATGGAGCGGCTCGTCTTCGGGCTGATGATCCACCTGCCGAAAACCGGCGGCTCCTATGAGCTGGTATCCCAAAGCCCTTATCTGGGCACGGTTCAAAGGTCCAATTTTGACATGGGGCTGGTGGAAATAGCGCGCCGATCCGGCGCAGAGGTCCGCGAGGCCGAGGGATTTGTTCAGTACCGGCGTAAAACCCCCTATCAGCTTGAAATAAAAATCGATACCTCGAATATTTGCGCATCCATTTTAATCGGCGCGGACGGCTTTCACAGCCGGGTCAGACGACAGGTGCTGGAGGAAACCGGGGCTGGCCATCCAATCCGGCCCGGAATTTTCGGCATATCCTGCGAGATTCCCATAACCAGCACAGGTTTGCTCTCCAAAGATCACTGCCACCTTTTTTTCAATCTCATGGAAAACACCGGCTACGGGTGGGCTTTTCCCAGAAAGGACTTTTTCAATATCGGGCTTGTGATTCATGCCGGCAAAAGGAAAAAAAACATCGCATCCGCAACTCCGGTGGACATGCTGAAACGCTTTATGCAACGCATCACAACAAAAGAGACCCCCTGGCAGCGGCTCGGCGGGGGGTTTATCCCTTTGTTCGACCCTCGCAGCGAACCGGTTGTTCAAAGCAAAAATGTGCTGCTTGTGGGGGATGCGGCCGGTTTTGCGGACGCCTGGACCGGAGAAGGGATTTACTACAGCATTCAAAGCGCGGTTTTCGCCCACCGGGTCATCCATGCGGCGGTTCTAGATCAAAAAGGTTTTCATTTTCCTTCAGATTATGCCAGGCTATGCAGGCAATCCTTTTACACCGAGCTGAAGATGTCGGCCTGGGCCGCAAGGTTTTTCAGGACCCTGCCTTCAGCCTATTCCCTGTTGCGGCATTCGCGGGTCCGGGCGCTTTTTTTACCCCATACCCTGGGGGAAATCGGCTATATTCAAGCGTTTTTAAAGGCGTTTGTCTACAGCCTGGGATACAAGGCGTCTGTGTTGAAAGACAGAGGGTGATCCCGGAACCTTATTTTTTAGGATATATGGAAGGGGAACGACATCCCTTAGGCCCATGAAGCTTCTTGACCCCCTGATATCCCGCATCTGCAGGACGATCCGCATTCCGGAAGACCTGGCCTCGGTGACCCGCTATGACCCGGCCCAGGAGGCCGACCCGGCCGATGCGGGCATGACCCGGGAAGGGGTTGACGAAATCTGGGCCAGCGTGGAAAACCTATACCGCACCGGGGTTTATCCGGGGATCACCTTTTGCCTACGCCGCCACGGGCGCGTGATACTCAACCGAGGCATCGGCCACAGCCACGGCAACGGCCCCGGCGATCCCCCGAATGCCAAAAAAATCCTGATCACGCCGGACACGCCGATCTGTCAGTACTCCGCGGCCAAGGCCGTGACCGCCATGCTGATTCATCTGCTGGCCGAGCGCTCCCTGATCAACCTGTCACACCCGGTCTCACGCTACATTCCCGAATTTGCAGCCCACGGCAAGCAGCACATCACCCTTCATCACCTGATCTCCCATCACGGCGGCATACCGACCCCGCCGCCGGGCATCGACCCGGAAATCCTTTTCGACCACGATCGGTTTATTCAACTGATCTGCGATTTAAAGCCCTCCTCCAAAAACGGCCGGAAAATGGCCTATCACGCCATCACCGGCGGCGCCATCATGGGCGAGGTGGTCCGCCGGGTCACGGGAAAGGACATTCGGGAGTTTCTGCGAAACGCCATTCAAAAGCCCTTGGGCTTTCGATACTTAAACTACGGGGTCCCGGAAAAGGACATTCCCAAGGTGGCGGTCAACTACGACACCGGGCCGCCCCTGGTGTTCCCGTTATCGACCCTTGCCCGGCGGGCCTTAAGCGTTCCCTGGGGGGAGGTCGTGCGCATCTCGAACCAGCCCCGGTTTATGCGGGTCATCATACCGGCCGCAAACCTGGTGGCTACGGCAAACGAGATGTCCATGTTTTTCCAGATGCTGCTAAACGGCGGCGAATTAGACGGCATACGCATTTTTAAGCCCGAAACCGTCAAGCGGGCGACCGCTCCCACGCACCGGATGTGGTTCGACGGCACCATGGTGATCCCCATGCGATACAGCGAGGGGTTCATGCTGGGCGCCTCGCCCGTGGGCCTGTGGGGGCCGTATTGCGAATCGGCCTTCGGGCATATCGGGTTTATCAACATCTTCTGCTGGGCCGACCCGGCCCGGGATATCGCGGCATCCCTTCAGACCACCGGCAAGTCCCTGATCGGGTCGCATCTTCTGCCTTTGGCGCGGTTTTTGTCCGCGGTGTGCAGAAACTGCGGGATGCAGGAAACCCGCGAATCCTCCGAGAATAGGGTTTTTCTTGGAGCCTTTCAAAACCTGCTGCGAAAAACCCTACTGGGCGGATGAGCCGGCAGGCCGTTTTTTTCGCCGGAATGTTTTTGAGGGAACATTTTTGCAGCATCCCTGTCTAACTCAATGAATAAATGGATCGACGCAACCGAACGCCCCGTCCCTGACGACCACGCCCTGATCCGCGCTTATCTGAGTGGCGAGGCCCGGGCGTTTGACGAACTGGTGAACCGGCACAAGGACCGGGTGTTTAACCTGTGTTACCGGTTTCTGGGGGATTACCATGAGGCCGACGATATTGCCCAGGAGGTGTTCATTAAGGTGTTTCGGTCATTGATCCGGTTCAGGTTTGAATCGACGTTTTCCACATGGGTTTACCGGATCGCGGTCAACACCTGTAAAAACCGCATCAATTCCATGGAATACCGGTATAAAAAATGGATGCGCCGGCTGGACACCGCGGTCCCGGCTTTGGATTGCGAGGCTTCAAACACCGCGCCGGGGGCGTCAAATACCCCCCTGGAACGGCTGGCGCAAAAGGAACGCGCCGAGCAGATCAACCGGGCTCTTGGCGCCCTTTCCGGCAACAAAAAAATCGTGGCGGTGTTGCGGGACATCGAAGGCCTGTCCTATGAGGAGATCAGCCGGATCACCGGGCTCAACCCCGGCACCGTTAAGTCGTGTCTGGCCCGGGCAAGGGCGGACCTTCAAAAAAGGTTAAAGGGAATGATCACATGACACGCCTGTATATAGAGAACTACCTCACAGATTACATTGACGGTCTTCTGGATGAAGCAACGCGAAACCAGGTGGACCGACACCTTAAAACCTGCCCCCGGTGCAGAGAAAGGCTTGAATCGCAAAAAAGGGTCGTCGATCAGCTTGCCGGCCTGCCCAAAATTGAGGCCCCGCCTGATTTTTTAAATAAGCTGCATGCGAAAATAGACGCGGAATCAACGCTCAAACGGATAGGCAAAACCCTGTTTATGCCGTTTAAAATCAAAATCCCCCTGCAACTGGTGACCGCGGCGGCCCTGGGGGTGCTGATCTTTGTGATTATCTCTCCGATTCAGAAAGACCCGATCCTGCGGCGACAGGTCCTCAAAGAGGAAATCATGACAGAAGAAGTGATGGTTTCCGAACCGTCTTTCAACCAGAAAAAGCTTACAGCCCAAGCCGAAAAAGATCAAGCCGATGAAGCAGAACTGAGGGAAGGCGCGCTTGAAAAGCCCATGGGCGAGGCCCTGCCGCAGAAGATGAGAGTAAATCCTGCAAAAGAAAAAACAAAGCGACCGGAGCCGGTCCTCATTACCCTGAGGCTTAAGCCGAAAGCATTGAAACCCGCCGCCCATGCCCCGGCAGCCGCAAATCAGGCCGCCGGGATTGAGGATAAGGCTGAGGAAATGCGGCAAATGCAGACCTACGGCGAATCGGATTTGGCGCCGTCCGCCAAAAGCATGGAGGCCGCCGGCAGGCTGGACGAACCGGCCCGGCCCGAGGAGGATCTATTTAAACAGATCGCGCGCATGGTCAGCGAGCTAAATGGACACGTGGTCTCTGTGGCAAGAAATGCCGAAGGCCGGCCCGCATCCATTGAAATCGGGCTTCCGGCCGATCAATACGACCGGTTCATCGAACAGCTCAGCATCTTCGGGGACTATCCATACCCCCCGCCCAAAATAGGTTTGCCCGAAAATCAATCGGTTCTGGTGACCATTGAGTTGCTTCCCCCCTCCTGACGCCCCATGCCAAGAGAAGAAATGAAAACCATTGAAGTTTTCGGAAAACGTTTACAAGAGGAGACAACCCCAATTCATGTAAAAAAAGTGGAAGGTTCAGGAGAGATTGTGATATATATCTTTGCGGTGGCCGATCTTCACAACCAGAATTAAGAGAACATCTTCTTGGATTTCATAGATTATTCGATAGTCTCCAACACGTATTCTGTGAAAAGGATTATTGCCTTTCATTTTGGTTGTATCAGGATTTGGCAGGGCTTCCGCCAAGCTGTCGATGTGATCAGCTATACGCTTTTGATCAGCTTTTGGTATCTTTCCCAGCGCTTTTGCCGCCGACCGCTTGACCTCAATACGATAATTCAAAGCGCGAGTTCCTCTTTCAATTTATCCCAGGGTATTGGCTCTCCAGGCTCTTTTTTGGCCTTCCACGCATCCTCGATGTCGATCCGGTCCTCTACCTCCTGCAGGAGTTTAAGCTCCTTCAAAGAAACAAGAGCGGCAACCGGCTCTCCCCTGCGGGTCAAAACAAAGGATTCATGCCCAAAAGCAACTCTGTTGATGATGTTTGAAAATTTTTTCCTGGCGTCAGCAGTTGTTATTTTGTTAATCATAATAAGCACCTCAAATGTATAAAATGTTTATTTTGTACATGTTATGTATTTTGTACATACAAATATTATAGAATGTCAACAAAAAAAGATTGGTCGTATTACAAGGGCGTTATAATCGGCTATCTGTAAATTTCTCTTCCCACACTTTCAACCAAGGAGGAACAGTTATGGGTGATCAGGGAAAAAAAGACAAGGGCAAAAGGGAGCAACAGAAAAAGGCACAACTTACGCTAAAAGATAAACGAAAAGCAAAAAAAGAAAAGAAGAAATAAATATCCAAAGGCCCCAGCGTATAATACTTTAAAAATTTTTTCCGGTGCAGGTTTTTGCGAACAAGGAAGCAGGAATGGAAACAAATTCGCGAAACCCCGACCCAAAGCGTGTCTCCATGAGGGCCAATAAACCCAAGCTGCTGGATCAGCTCAGTGGGGCATTGCGCTTCCGTCACTACAGCTGCCGGACCGAGCAACCCTATCGGCAGGGGGTGCGGCGATATATCTTTTTTCACCATATCCGCCATCCCTCTGAAATGGCGTAACCGGATATCAATACGACGATGATCCATACCCATGTTTTGAACAAAGGACGACTCGGGGTTCGCAGTCTCGGGGATGAACTTCAGCCGGTTTATCCCGCGAAAGTCTTTATAAAGCGCTCTCGGGAGAACGAACACCTGGCTTTGATACAATACTTAAAGTGATCGGCGCTCTTGGTTTGAAATGGCGCGCTGAAGCGAGCCATGTAAATACTTCATTTCCCAACCTGTCGCTGGTGGGGACGGCGAGGAGCATGCCGCTCCACAGCTTTTCGTTAACCGTCACATCATGAATATCCGACCAGCAACAGAGCAGGATCGCGATGAAATTAAAAGGGCTCATTTGTGTGCCTTTGCCGAAGGCGAGCGCGGGATTGTCTCAAAGCTCGCCATGGACCTGCTTTCCGAACAAACGCCCCCTCAAGCCATCTCCTTGGTTGCTGAAACCGACGGCGCTGTAGTCGGTCACATCGCCTTCAGTCCTGTGACAATTGGCAGCAACAAGAGTTTTCAGGGCTATATTTTGGCGCCGCTTGGGGTGAAACCCGATTACCAGAAACGTGGCATTGGATCAAAACTGATTGAGTATGGCATGCAGCAGCTTTCCGTCATGGGGGTCAACGTCGTCTTTGTCTATGGCGATCCGAAATATTACGGCCGGTTTGGTTTCAGCGCCGATGAAGCCCTTCAGTACACCGCGCCTTACCCGCTTCAATATCCCTTCGGGTGGCAGGTCATCGTGCTCAACGCATGTAAGATTGAAAAACCGCCTGTTGCAATAACCTGCGTCGCTTCTTTGTGCGACCCGAAATTATGGTGATCAACCCGCAAGGAATCTATGGGTAAGACCCGAATCCTGGCTCAATGTTTAACCTATTTTGAATAGCATGAAGGCGGCCCTTGCCGATTATGATGGGCAGGGGGGAACGATGATGAATAAATGCATAACGCCTCTTTGATGAAGGGATTGTATGCCCGAGCTGATTTGCATATTCTGCGGCGGACGTGCGGAAATCCACGGCCGGTGAACCAACGCTCGAGTGACCTGCAAGGTTTGCGGGATGGAGACCAGTCCGGAGGCGTATCGGGACCAGATCGAAAACTGGATGGAGACGGTCTGCGAAAAAACCTTCGGCGATATGAAAACCGACTGAGCCGGGAAAAAACGCTGTTAAAAATCCGGCACGGTTTCCGGATAAACCTGTCCGGTACTGCTGATTTTAAACACGTAGATCAGGCCGGGCCGGAGCTTTTTGTATACCGCGTTTCCGTAAACCGCCTTGATCCCGTGGGCCTTTAAGGCCTCCGGGTCGTTTGCCAGCCGCCAGATCGCCTCCCAGAAAAGGCCCTGGTCCGCTGAGGGCAGCCGATCCAGCAGGTCGCCGTAGCGCATGGGTTTTTCGGACGCAAACTCAATGGGAAACCCCTGGGCCGGGGCCATGGTCTCGCCGTAAACCCGCCGCCAGAGGTAAAGCGCCCGCCTGCCGCCGCCCATGACCGCCTCATCCTCAAAGCAGACGATCAGGGCGTCAAAGAAGATGACATCCCCCTCGATGGTGTATTCCCGCTCAAGCACCTTTTGAAGCGGATTGTCCCTTGCGGTTTCAATAAACTTTAAGGTGGTGAAAAGCCTTCCGTCTATGTCCTGCTGGGTGATCACCTTCGCATAGCCGATCTGCTCCTCGCGGGTTAAATTGGCGATGGCCTGCTTGAGCGCCCGGTTGTTTTCAAACAGGTCGTGGACGGTTTTTGCCCCATAAAAAAGCGAGCCGCCGAACAGAACCAGCAGGAGCAACGCCAGCAGCAGCACCACCCGCAGAAACACCCGTCCCCCGGTATGGGAAAAATTTTGGCCCAGGCGTGGACTTTTTTTCAAAAAACAACTCCTTGCGTGTTAAATGAGTTTTCTTGACAAAAACCGCCCTTCAATTATATGTATTATGCGCAAAAGGGCCAGTCAATTTATTTTACCAGGACCTTTCTCAAATTAAGGATGCGTACCCAGAATGCCGCATGACGATCAATGCACCTGTTTTTTCTGTACCAACACCCCGCATATCGGGTTTGTCTCGTCGCGCATCGCCGGAACCGACGGGGTTTCCCTGGAAACCCTCAAATGGGCCAGAATCCTTGAAAAAAAAGGGTTCAAATGCTACTTTTTCGCCGGCGAACTGGACACGCCGCCCGAATGCTCCTACCTCTCCCCCAAATCCCACTTCCAGCACCCTGAAATCAAAAGCATTTTCAAAGACTGTTTCGGCAAGCGCCAGCGCAAGCGCGCCACCACCCAGCATATTCAGGCCGTCAAGGTCCAGCTCAAGGATGACCTTTATGAGTTTATCGGAAAATTCGATATCTGTCTGCTGATCCCTGAAAACGCGCTCACCATTCCCTTGAACATTCCCCTCGGCCTGGCGTTGACCG
>CAZFWD010000134.1:0-5632 GCA_964522535.1 uncultured Desulfonema sp. | reverse complement strand
GCTTTTTCTTGAACCATCCGGCAATTCCGGGCAGGTCCGGGCCGAACACCGCCATCACCTTTCCGGGAAACCGCGCGATCACCTCAAGGGCGCTGCCTTCGGCCAGAATATCCCCCTTATGAATCAGGACGATGCGGTCGCACCGCTGGGCCTCGTCCATGTAAGGGGTGCTCACCAGGAGGGTGACCCCCTGATCCCTGAGGGCCTTTAGAATCTCCCAGAACTCGCGCCGGGAAACCGGGTCCACCCCGGTGGTGGGTTCATCTAAAATCAGCAGCCTCGGGGTGTGGATCAGGGCGCAGCACAGGGCGAGCTTCTGCTTCATGCCGCCGGAAAGCTGGCCGGCCCGCCGCTTGATAAAAGGGGTCAGACGGGCAAAGCCGAGCAGCTCATCGGTCCGCTTTTGCCTTTCCAGCCGGGGAACCCCGAACAAATCCGCAAAAAACCGCAGGTTCTCCCCCACGGTCAGGTCCGGATACAGGGAAAACCGCTGGGGCATGTAGCCGATCACTCGCCGAACCTTTTCGGGATGTTCCCGCACCGAAATGTTAAGCAGCCGGCACTCCCCGGCATCGGCATCCATCAGGGAGCTTAAGATGCGCATCAGGGTGGTTTTACCGGCCCCGTCCGGGCCGATCAGTCCGAACATCTCCCCCTGCCGGACCTCCAGGCTGACCGAATTTAAGGCCGGAGTCTGGCCGTATCGCTTTTCAAGGGTGCGCACGGAAATGGCCGACTCAGGCATGATGCACCCTGTCAATCATCAAAATAGACCTCCGCCGGCATTCCGATTTTCAACTCGGGGACTCCTTTTTCAAGGGTCACCTCCACGGCATACACCAGCTCGGCCCTGGCCGTTTTGGTCTGCACGTTTTTGGGGGTGAACTCCGCCTCGGGCGAAACCCAGGTCACCTTTCCGCGAAGCGGCTTTGCGTAGGCATCCACACGGACTTCAACAGACTGCCCCAGGGTCATCTTGCCGAGGTCGGTTTCGGCCAGATAGATTTTGACCCAGAAGTTTTCAAGGTCCGCGATTTTATACAGCCCCTGCCCCTGAATCGCCACCTCGCCGGGTTCGACGTATTTTTCCACCACCGTGCCGTTTAGAGGGGCGTAAACCGTGCCGTCCGCGATCTGCCGGTCAAACACCCTGATCGCGGCCTCCACCTGGGTCTGCTTGGCCTCCAGGACCGGTATCTGGGCTTTTGCGGCGGTGAGCCCGCTGCGGGCCACGCTCAATTGAGTGGAGATATCGTCAAACTGCTGCCGGGTGGCGGAACCTTGGGCATAAAGCGCCTGAATCCGTTTATACGTGATTTCAATGTAGTCCATATTATCGGCGGCCTGGGCGATGGCCGCATTCGCGGCGATTTTTTCGGCCTCAATCTCCTTTAAGCTGGCCTGAAGCTGGGCTCGCTGAAGCTCAAGCTTTTCCACGTCGATAAACGCCAGAAGCTCGTTGGCACGGACCGTATCCCCTTCATCCCGGGTCAGCTTTAAAATGGTGCCGGTGACCAGCGCGCTCACCGTCACCTCGGTGGCCTCAAGGGTTCCGGACCCGGCAAACCCCGGCGGAAGTTTTTCCATGCATCCCCAGACCATGACCATTGCCAACAGCGCGCCGCAGATTTTGGAATATCCTTTCATCCTCATGGGGTCGCCTCCTTTGCCGTAGCCATTTTCTCAGGCCAGTCCTCCTCGCCCACGGCCCTTAAAAAATCCGACCAGGCGACCTGCACCTGCGCGGAGATCACCGCGAGTTCGGATCGGGCGTTCATCAATTCGGTATGGGCGTCCAGGTAATCCGTGTTCGTGGCCATGCCCATCCGAAAGTTATCCTCTTTTGTTTTAAAATTCTCCTGAGCCGAGACCACCTTTTGTTTTGAGATCAGCATTTTGCGGTAGGCTTCCACATAAGCCAGGCGGGTATTGATCCGATCCAGGGCGATTCGGTGGTCCAGGGAGGCCTTTTCCTGAAAAAGCCTCGCTTTTTTGGCGGCCGCAGCGTTGCACTCATTTTTTCGCCGGGCCATGTCAAAAATGTTCCAGGAAACATTCACACCGGCCTGCCACCAGCTCCCCCATTCCGGCTCGTCGGCGTCAAACCCGGGCCAGCCGTAATGCCCGGATGCCGTAAGCCCGACCTGGGGCCGCAGCGCGCCGCCGGCGATATCGATCTCAGCGGCCGCTGCTTCGATCCGCTGAAGGACGATCTGCTGCTCCGGCCTTGACGGCTGGTCCGTCAAAAGCTCGTTGGGAATCGGCCAGGGCGGCTGCTGGTCCCAGTCCACGGCGATGTCGATGTCCTGATCCGGCGAAAATCCCATCCGCTCCGCCAGAGCGGCCCGGCCCCTGGCGATATCGTTTTCGGCTTTCACGATCATCAGTTCGGTATCCAGGCGTCGAATATCAATCGGCAGAAGATCGCTTTTGAGCAGCATTCCCTGTTGCAGAAGGTTTTGAGCGTCCCGAAGGTGGCTTTCGATCTGCTCCCGGCTGGCGTTCGCAATGGCACGGTATTCCACGGCGGTCGCCAGGTTGTAAAACGCGGCGACCACCTGGTTTCGGACCAGGCTTTTGGCCAGCGCCATCTGATGGTCGGCGCCTTCCAGTCCGGCCCGGGCCGCTCGAATGCCCCCCTGGATCATCCCTCCGGTATAAAGGGGCTGGGTCATCAGGACCGCCAGATCGGTGCGGTCATGCTCGCCGATGGTGACCTCCCGTCCGGCAACGGTCATGGGGGGCATCCCTTCAGGGTAGACCTTGATGCTGTCAAACCCGATTCGGTTGAGCTCCGAGATATACCCTTCGGTGGCGCCGATGCCCACCTCCGGGTAATTGCCTGCCTTTGCCTTTTTCAGTTTGAATTCGGCCTCCTCCTGAATTTTTTGCACCTGGGTGATGTCCAGGTTGTTTGCAAAGGCGATCTCCTGGCACTCGGCCAGAGTGAATTTCTTTTCCTGCGCAACGCCCGCCGGCTGAAAACCGATGGCCAAAAAAAGAAAGACCACTGCGGCGGCGCATCTCTCAACCGGGGTATACCTTCCGCTCAAACGTTTTTTCACCATTCTGCCCTCTGCGGATGAAATCGGCTGTTTCCGGGCCTGGCCCGGCCCTGGAAGCGTTTTCTCACATACGATATGTGCTAGGATTCAACGGATCGGCGAACGGGTTTTGCCGACGGGGAGCGCCCCTCGCGATACAGGATCGTGATGCTGAGGTTGCGCTCAACCTCGTTTTTGGCTTCAACCATGGACTCGGACTGGGCCATGCTGACGATTTCAATGCCCGGATTCTCGGCCAGCCATTGATTGATCTGCAGCTCGTTGGGCGGGTTGATGTTCAGCGTAAAATAGGTGAAGATCTTGGCTTTTAACGGTTTCATAACCCCTCCTGTGGTTGGCCCCTCTCCCAAATACCGACATTGTTTTTAATAAAAACCCGAGAAGATGTCAAATCCTGATCTGCAGCGCAAAAGCGATTTTCTTCCTCAAGGATTTTTATAAAGGGACCGCGACCAGAGGTACAGGGCGATGGCCGTGGCGGTGGCGGCGTTTAAGGATTCCACCTCGGGCCGAATGGGAATCGACAGGGCCTGGGGCCTTAAGTGATCCGGCAGGCCGGGCCCTTCCACACCCGGCAGAAGCCCGAAGCTTGCGGGAAAAGCAAACCTTGCGATATCGCTCCCTTTTGGTGAAAGGGAAAGGATGGGCAGGCCCTCGGGCAAATCTTTCAAGGAAGGCCCTTGCAAAAGCGGGGCGCAAAGCGCCGCGCCGCCCGAGGCCCGCAGGGATTTGGGATGATAGGGATGGGCGGATTCGGCCAGCAGAATAATCCGGTTTACGCCGAAAGCCGTCGCGGAACGAATAACGCTTCCCACGTTCTCCGGGTCCTGAAAAGGGAGCAGAAGGCTGCATCCATTCAAAAACCCGTCATCGGGAGTCCAGACGGGCATGGGAGGGACGCTCACCAGCAACAGGGGGGCGGCGGTTCCGAACACATCCAGGCCCTTAAAAAGCGCCGAAGAGAGCCGGTACCAGGCCACATGATCCGGAGCATTTGAAGGGGGAGGCTGGTCATCGCCGGTGATCCAGGCCTCGCACTGATCCGGTGCCGATTCCAGGGCCTCTTTCACGATCTTGGACCCGGACACCAGGGCCTTTTGATGCTTTCGAATCCCCCGGCCGGTCAGCAGCTTTTTTAAATCCTTGTAAACCGAGTTCTGTTCGCTTTCCACGGATCGAAAAGAATGTCGTGTCATGGACAGTGCCTTTTTTTCCCACGCGGCCGGGCCATCGTGGCGGAACACCACCAGCCGCCGGGCATGGGGGGTATGGGGAATTTGATAGGGAATGTCTTGAACCAGGCTGTATTCACCGCGGAACCGCTCGACCGCGGCGGTGATTTCCGTATCGCAGGCCGGGCCCTTCATGAATAGGGCAAGCCCGCCTGCGGAAAGACAGCCCTGAACCCGATCCAGGGTGGTTTCGATATGCTCCACGGCCCGGGTGATGACGCCGGCCACCGGGGTCTGAAACGCAGGGGTGATGGTTCTGTCGATGAGCGAAACATCGGTCAGGTTCAAGGTTTCCAGCGCGGTCCTTAAAAATTCAACCCGGTTTTTACGGCTCTCCGCAAGCAATACCTGAAAATGGGGAAAGGCAATCTTGAGCAAAATGCCCGGCATGCCCGGGCCTGTGCCCAGATCCAAAAGCGGCGAGGGCAGGTCCAGAAGCTTTCCCGGAAGGATCGCATCCGCGTAAAGCTTGAGCACCATGTTGGCAAAGTTGTGAATCCGGGTCAGATTCAGTTGCGGATTGTATCGCCGCAGTAATTTGTGATATGACCATAACTGCGAAAGCTGAGGTTCGGACAGGCGGATTCCGCACCGCTCAAGCAGGGCGGCCATATCCCGAAGGGTGTGGGTTTGTTCCTGCGATGCCGCTTTGGGTTTCTTCGCCATGGCTTGCCCGCAAAAGGAAAAGGTGAATGATCGCCAGCGATACATATTTTTTTGCGCCGGCATGGCCGGTTTTCTATGAAGACAACCATCTTTTCGCCCTTTATAAACCAGCCGGGCTTCTTATTCAAGGGGATCGTAGCGGGGATACCTCCCTGCTTGAGCTTGGAAAATCCTGGCTCAAACAGCGCCACGCCAAACCGGGCCGGGTCTTTTTAGGTCTGGTCCACCGCCTGGACCGGCCGGTTGCCGGGGTGGTCCTGTTTGCCCGCACCTCAAAATCCGCAGGCCGGTTAAGCGCCCAGTTCCGAAGCGGCATCACAAAAAAGCGTTATGTGGCAGTGGTTGAGGGGGAATTGAAAGAAAAATCCGGGCGGCTGGTTCATCAGATGGAGCGCGACGCGGTTTCCGGCCGAATCGTGGAAAAACCCACAAATCAAAGCCGGGAGGCCCGGCTCTTCTACCGGGTCCTGGACACCCACGGCGCCCGCAGCCTGGTGGAGGTCGATCTGGAAACCGGAAGGCACCACCAGATCCGGCTGCAGATGGCCCATTTAGGATGCCCGGTCGTCGGGGACCTGCGCTACGGCGCCTCCGCCCCTCTGCCGGACAAACAGCTCGCCCTGTTTGCCAGCCGGCTCACCGTCATGCACCCGACCAAAAATATTGAAA
>CAZFWD010000133.1:0-3779 GCA_964522535.1 uncultured Desulfonema sp. | reverse complement strand
TGATCACGCCGATTGCGATGGAGAAGGAGCTTCGGTTTGCGGTGCGTGAGGGCGGCCGCACGGTGGGCGCCGGCGTGGTGAGTGAGATTATCGAATAGGATATAAAAGGGTTAAGGGGTGTCTTGTGAAGGTCAATGTTACCCTTGCATGCACGGAATGCAAAAGAAGAAATTATTCGACGACGAAAAACAAGCGGACAAAACCGGACAAGCTCGAGTTTAAAAAATATTGCAGGTACTGCAGAACCCATACCCTGCATCGGGAGACAAAGTAGCCGGAATGCTTGAGGTCTTCGCATAAAAACAGGAGACCCGGCCGGTGTTGTCAGGGATTCAGGCATAGGCCAGTAGCTCTAACGGTAGAGCGTCGGACTCCAAATCCGGGGGTTGGGGGTTCAAATCCCTCCTGGCCTGCCAAAAAAAAGGAAGCTCAAAAGCTGGGATTTTATTTTTGCCAGGTTTGCCTTGATTTTTCAGCTTTGGGCTTTTGATGTTTTAGGAGTTTAAATGGCACGGATTCAGAAGAAAAAAACGGGCCAAAGGCAGCGGAAACAGAAAAAGGCTGAAACCGCCGAGCAGGCGGTAGCGAACAGGGCCGAAGCCGTTGAGGCGGACCGGGGCGGTGACGCTGCGGTCGCTGAGGTCCCGCGTGCCGGCAGGGAAGAAAAAAACAAAAAGACCCTTCCCCTCAAAAAGGCGTCCGGGCTGGAGCAATCCGCGATCATCAAAAAGCTGGATCAGTATTTCGGCCCCTGGATTCAGTTTTTGAGGGAGGTCAAGGTTGAGCTGAGCAAGGTGACCTGGCCCTCCAGAAACCAGACCATCGGATCAACGGTGGTGGTGATCATTTTTGTTTTTATCATCGCGCTGTTTCTGGGCGTGGTCGATTTCGGATTATCCAGTCTGATCCGATTTATTATTTAGGGGGAAGTTGCAGGGTTAACACGCATGGCGCTTAATTGGTACATCCTTCACGTATATTCGGGGTTTGAAGCCAGGGTCAAGGCCAACCTGGAGGAGCGGATCGCCGCCTTTGGACAGCCTGAAAAGTTCGGCGAGGTGGTGGTTCCTACGGAACAGGTGGTGGAGCTGGTCAAGGGGAAGCGCAAGACCTCGAGCCGCAAGTTTTATCCGGGATATATTCTGATTCATATGGAACTGGATGACGAAACCTGGCACCTGGTGAACACCACCGCCAAGGTCACCGGTTTTCTGGGTGGAAGGGAAAGACCTGCCGCCATCACTGATGCGGAGGCGGAGAAGATATTAAACCGTATGGAGGCGGGCAAACTAAAGCCCCAGCCCAAGTTTTATTTTGAGGCGGGGGATGAGGTCCGGGTGATTGACGGGCCGTTTACCAACTTCAACGGGACCGTGGAGGAGGTCAATCCGGTGAAGGGCAAGCTGAAGGTGCTGGTGAGCATTTTCGGGCGTTCAACCCCGGTGGAGCTGGATTTTGTTCAGGTGTCGAAAAGCTGATGCAGGAACGTATTCTGCCTGCCGAAAATGGTGTTTGAGGTTTTTCATGGGGTGGGCGATAAAATAAAAATTTCGGGGGTATCATTGATATGGCAAAAAGAATAATCGCACAGGTGAAGCTTCAGGTCCAGGCCGGAAAGGCCAACCCTTCGCCCCCCATCGGCCCGGCCCTGGGCCAGCATGGGGTGAATATCATGGATTTTTGTAAGGCGTTTAACGCCAGAACCGCGAACGACGAGGGAATGATCATTCCCGTTGTTTTAACGATCTACCAGGACAAGTCGTTTACCTTTATCACCAAAACGCCTCCGGCCGCGGTGCTGTTGAAAAAGGCTGCGGGCATCGCCAAGGGGTCCGGGCAGTCGAAGATGGAAAAGGTGGGCAAGGTCACCCGGGACCAGGTGGCGGAAATCGCAAAGGCGAAGATGGCGGACCTGAATGCCACCGAGCTGGACAGCGCCTGCCGAATCATCGAGGGAACGGTCCGAAGCATGGGACTTGAGGTCGTTTAACACGGAAAAGGAGTAAACAGGATAAGATGCCAAAAAAAGGGAAGAAATATCAGGGGGCCATGGCCAAAGTGAATGCGGATCCACAGAAAAAGCATACCTTTGCCGATGCGCTTCAAGGGGTTCTCGACGCTGCGTATGCCAGGTTTGATGAAACCATCGACATCGCCGTTAAGCTGGGGGTTGACCCGCGGCATGCGGATCAGATGGTTCGCGGATCGCTGGTTTTGCCCCACGGGACCGGAAAAGAGGTCACCGTTTTGGTGTTTGCGAAGGGGGAGAAGGAGAAGGAGGCCCTGGATGCAGGCGCTGATTTCGTGGGGAATGATGATCTGGTCGAAAAGATAAAAGGCGGCTGGACCGGGTTCGGCAAGGCGGTGGCGACCCCGGATGTTATGGGCGCGGTTGGAAAGATCGGAAAAATTCTCGGCCCCCGGGGGCTCATGCCGAACGCCAAAACAGGGACGGTCACGTTTGATGTGGCAAGGGCGGTGAAGGAGTTAAAGGCCGGCAAGATCGAGTTTAAGGTTGAGAAGGCCGGGATCATCCATGCCCCGGTGGGCAAGGTGTCCTTCGGCGTGGAGAAGCTGCTGGCGAACGTCAGCGCCTTGATGGATTCGATCCTTCGGCTCAAGCCCGCGACCAGCAAGGGAAGCTACATTAAAAGCATCGCCCTTTCGTCGACCATGGGTCCGGGGTTTCGGGTTGACCCGGCATTCGTAAAGGAGCTTTTGGGATAGGATTGAATATCGGCAGGGCAGGCAACAGGCGGCTATACCGTCACGAAGGCTGTTCATGCGATCCCCGCGCAGCCATCCTTTTTCTTGTATCGCCCGGTTTGAGAATATCAACCGAAGAAAGAAATACAAAACCATATAAATATTACTCTAATAACTTCTGTCAAAGACCGTAGGTTCACTTTTGCGGGTGTTTAATCGGGTTTTTCCCGGCCTACCGAGGCAGTCTTTCTGATGCTGTGAGTCCTTTGGTTTTTACAGATTCAGAAAGGAGGTGTGAATGTGTTAAAGCGAAGCGAAAAGCAGCAGATCGTCGATCAGCTCCATCAACGGTTTTTAGAATCCAAAATCGTGATTTTAACGGACTATAAGGGGCTGGATGTGGAAACCATCAACGCGTTGCGCAGAAAGCTCAAGGCAGCGAATATCGTGTACCGGGTGGTGAAGAACACGCTGCTTATACGGGCTGCGGAAGAAACGGATGTGGGCTTGATAAAGGATTACTTTACAGGTCCCAGTGCTGTGGCCATGAGCCTTGATGATCCGGTCGCGTCTGCGAAGGTATTGTCTGATTTTGCCAAAGAAAATGAGAACCTGGAAATCAAGGTCGGCGTGATGGACGGCCGAATCCTGGATTTAAATGCGATTAAAAGCCTTTCCGCCCTGCCTTCACGGGAGGTCATGCTGGGTCGATTGCTCTGTGTGATGAATGCTGTCCCGACCTCACTGGTCCGGGCGTTGAGCAATGTGCCCGAAAGGTTGCTGTATGCATTGCAGGCCATAAAGGATCAAAAAGCGGCGGCATAGACGGATTTTCATTTATGCGCGATTTGAATGTTCAATATTGTATCGGTCTTTTAATATCTTAAATATAATTTGGAGGTAGAGTAATGGCGGATATCACCAAGGAACAGGTTATTGAATTTATATCCAGCATGTCGGTTCTGGAGCTGTCCGAGCTGGTCAAGGAGCTTGAAAACAAGTTTGGCGTATCTGCGGCGGCGCCCGTGGCCTTTGCCGGCATGCCTGCGGGCGGGGGTGAGGCCGGCAAGGCG
>CAZFWD010000132.1:0-6939 GCA_964522535.1 uncultured Desulfonema sp. | reverse complement strand
TTCAGGCGGGACCGTGGCGCGAATCCGGTCCTCAAAAGCCTGTTGAAACAAGGCAAACCGTTCGGATCGCAGTCTGAGTCCGGCCGCCATGGGGTGACCGCCGAACTGTTCGATATGGCTTGAACAGGCGGTGAGGGCTTCATAAAGGTTGATGCCGGGGATGCTTCGTGCCGAGCCTTTTCCCATGCGATCCTTGAATGAAACTAAAACCACAGGCCGGTAGTATGTTTTCGCCAGTTTTGAGGCCACGATCCCCAGCACCCCTTCATGCCAGTCGGCGTTGCCTAGAACCAGGGTTTTATTTTTCAAAACCCCGGGTTCCTCCTTCAAATACATGAGGATGCCGTGAAGGATTCGGTTTTCCACACTCTGGCGCCGGGAATTCAATGCATTGATCCTGTCGGCGGCCTCCCGCGCCTGATCCATGTCCTTGGATTCCAACAGGGCGACGGCAAGCCCTGCGTGATCCATGCGGCCCGCCGCGTTGATACGGGGCCCCAGGCGAAATGCGATATCCTCGGCATCGACAAACGGTTTTCCGGATGAGCAGCAAGCCACCAATGCTTTGATCCCCGGCCTTGCGCTCGCGTTGATCACGCGAAGGCCGACCCGTGTGATAATGCGGTTTTCCTTAATCAGGGGCACGATGTCCGAAACCGTGCCCAATGCCACAAGGTCGCAATACGCCTTTAGGTTGGGTTCCCCCACGGTGTTCCAGAACCCGATGTCCCGAAGATGCTTTCGAAGATGAATCAGCAGGTAGAACACCACCCCCACCCCGGCCAGAAATTCAAAATTCGACGGGCAGTCCGGGCGCCGGGGATTGACCATGGCGAAGGCCTCGGGAAGGGTGGCGGGCACGGCATGATGATCCGTGATGATGACATCGATGCCGGATTTGCGGGCGCAGCTTACCGCCTCATGGCTGCTCGACCCGCAGTCCACGGTGATAATCAGGCCGATCCCACGGGGGATTGCCTGGCCGGTGATGTGATCGGGGCTGAGTCCGTATCCCTCGCTCATCCGGTGCGGAATGTAATACGCCGCATCCGCCCCCGCATGGCTTAAAAATTTAAGCAAAAGAACCGTGGCGGTCACCCCGTCCACATCATAATCGCCGAAGATCAGAATTTTTTCGCGGGCAAGGATGGCCGTGCTGATCCGCTGAACCGCCTTGTCCATATCCGCAAAGGAATCGGTGAGCCGGAGGTTTCCGAGGGAAGGGTTTAAGAAGGCGGCGGCGTCCGTTTCTGCGGTGATGCCGCGGTTTGCAAGGATTGCGGCGATAACCGGGTGACATCCGGTCCTGCGGCATATAAGCCGGATGGTTTCTGGGTCGGGCTTTTGGATACGCCATGCTTCTGACATACCAGGGCCTATACCCCAATCCCCGGCATGAAACAATCGAATTTTTTTGCGGGGTTTTTTATTGAAAATAAAAAGCGGCGTGATATCCTGATCCACCATCATGGGTAATCTTTTCTATGAAGACGATACGCAGGGCATACCTGGTTGACCGGAAATCGGTCTGTTTTATCAAATCGATTTTTGAGGCCTATGACGGGATCGCATCGGTGACCACCATCGATCCCAATATCTCTAAAATCGAACTGCTTATTCCGCCCGGCTGCGCAGCGGATGCGGAAACCCTTATTGAGGTGTTGCGGCATGATTTTTTGATGGAACCGGCCGACTGATATTGAACATATTTTTTTAAGGCGAATGAAAAAGCGCGCTGCGGGCCTTACGACGCCAATCGCGTGAACGGATATGAAAAAGGTTTATATCAACACCATCGGCTGCCAGATGAATGTGTATGATTCGGGCCGAATGCTCTCTCTTCTGCTTCCCCTGAAATACGCGCCCACTCTTTTGATGGAGGACGCGGATCTGATCATTGTCAATACCTGCGCCATTCGGGAAAAGGCGGTACAAAAGCTATACAGCTTTCTGGGAAGATTGCCCCGGCTTAAAAAGACAAACAGGGACCTGATTATCGTTGTCGCGGGCTGCGTCGCCCAGCAGCTGGGCCGAAGCCTGATACAGCGGTTTCCGAATGTTGACATCGTGATGGGAACGCACGCCATTTCCCGGTTTCCGGAGATGTTGGCGCGCCTTGCGCATACTCGGCGTGGGATCGTCGACACCGGGATGACGGATGGAATCGACGCGGTGGACCCTTTGACCGTCCCCGGCAGAAATCCCAATGGGGTCACGGGGTTTGTCACCATCATGCAGGGGTGTGACAACTACTGCACCTATTGCGTGGTGCCCTATGTTCGGGGCCGCGAGGCCAGTCGCAGTCCAAAGGCCGTCCTCTCTGAGATCCGGGCGCTGGTTCGATCCGGGATCAAGGAGGTCACTTTGCTCGGTCAGAATGTCAACAGCTACGGCATGAAGGAGGGGCTGACCCCGTTTCCCGAACTGCTGAAACAGGTCGGCGGCGTGGAGGGGCTTGAACGGATTCGGTTTGTCACCTCCCACCCCAAGGATATTTCCGAGGACCTCATTCAATCGTTTGCAACGATTGATAAGCTCTGCAACCATATTCATCTGCCGGTGCAGTCGGGTTCCGACCGGATTTTAAAACGGATGAACCGGAAATATACCGGCGGCGCGTATCTGGAAAAGGTGGCGAAACTCCGGGAGGCATCTTCGGACATCGCAATCACAACGGATATCATCGTCGGGTTTCCGGGCGAGACGGAAACGGATTATCAAAGCACCCTGAGTCTGATGAAAACGGTGCGGTTTGACGGGATTTATGCTTTTGCCTATTCGGACCGTCCGGATGTGCCGGCATCCCGCTTTACCGATAAGGTTTCATCAACCGTAAAAAACAACAGGCTTCGGGAGCTTCTGGCGTTGCAGGAAAGGATTGCCGCGGCGAAGCAGCAATCCCTGATCGGTCGCGTCTTTCCGGTTCTTGTGGAGGGGCCCAGCAAAAAGCATCATAAACCGGATTCCGGCGTATTCGCTTCCCGGCTGGAACTGACCGGCCGCACTCCGGAAAACCGAATCGTGAATTTTTACTGCCCCTCGGATTGGGGGCTTGACAACCCAGCCCTGAAAGGCCAAATTATAGAAGTGAGGATTGAGCAAGGATATGCCAACTCCCTTTGGGGAACCCCGACGGACCGGATTTGGGGGCATTCCCGCATCAACGGAGGTGAACATCATGTTACATGAAATGACGATCGGAGGGTTGGCCATGGACCCCTCATCAAACGCGCCGATACTCATACTCAATTCGGTGAACGAGGATTTTTCCATTCCCATCTGGATCGGGCTGTTGGAAGCGGCGTCCATCGCATCGGTGCTCCAAAACATCGCTTTTGAGCGGCCCATGACCCACGACCTTTTTAAAAGCTTTATTGAAAAAGTAAACATCAAGGTGTCAAAGATCGAGGTTTGTGACCTGAAAAACAACACCTTTTACGCCAAGATTCATTGCGAATCCAAGGACGGCGGGTTTATTCTAGATGCCCGGCCCAGCGACGCCATCGCTATGGCGCTGCGTCTAGGCGCGCTGATCTACGTCGACGACCGGGTGTTGGAAAACCTGAAGGTAAAAAACGGTAAGTATGAAACCGTTGATAACAGCGCGGAAGGAAAGAAGTGGGAGACGTACCTCAAGAACCTTTCCTCGGAGGATTTCGGAAAATATAAGGTCTAATCGCTCATAACACGGACGGACGAATTGAAATGATCGATCTTCACACCCATACCATTTTCAGCGACGGAGAGTTGATCCCCGCCGAGCTCGCCCGGCGCGCCGAGGCAAAGGGGGTAAAAGCCATCGGCATGACCGACCACGGCGATTTTTCAAACATGGATTTTATCCTTCCCCGGCTTATTCAATTGGCCGAAAAATTAAACCCGGTTTTAAGCATCAAGATTATTCCCGGCATCGAGATCACGCATGTGCCGCCGGATTTAATCGCTACGGCCGTTAAAAAGGCAAAGGAACTGGGGGCCAGAATCGTTATCGTGCACGGGGAAACCATCGTTGAACCGGTGGCGCCCGGAACCAACCGGGCGGCGATTTCAGCCGGTGTCGACATCCTTGCCCATCCGGGCCTGATTACGGAAGCGGAGATGCAGGCGGCCAAAGATCAAAATGTTCTGATCGAGATTTCCGCCCGCAGGGGCCATTCCCTGACCAACGGGCATGTCGCTCATCTGGCGGAGAAGGTCGGGACGAAGCTGGTCATCAACACCGACGCCCACAGCCCCGGCGATCTGATCGACCGGGAAACCGCTGTAAAGATCGTTCTGGGGGCGGGGCTGACGGTGCAGGCCTTTGCCAGGATGCAGGAAAACGCCTCAGTGTTTTTATAATGCATTTGAAAAACCACAAAAACGCAAATAACCCTTGACAATTTAAACAGCGGTGATAGTAAAAAAAATAATTGTTTGCGGGTTTTTTATCAACAGACGGATTATGAGGCAATGAAGCTGAACTTGGACAGGGCTGTTCGATTTTATTTTTGGTACTTTAGCTATTATGGCTATGGCCGCAGCCAGCGTCTGCCCGGGTGAAGATCCCTTAAATTCCATAAAATAAGAAATCCAAAGCCGTGGGCAGAAAAAACCCACGGCTTTTTTTATGGCTGAAAATTCTAAAAATTAAGGGCGGGTTGTCGAGGCAAAACCCCGAGCGGCCAATTTTAAACGATCATCTTTGAGTTGAAGAAGGAGGCGTATTATGACGATAATCGGCAAGCAGATTCGAATGGAACGGATCATGGACCGCAATATCGGGCGCACGATTATTGTGCCCATGGATCATGGGGTTTCCGTGGGGCCCATTGAAGGCATTCGGGACATTAAGGCGACGGTGGCCAAGGTTGCGGAGGGCGGGGCCAACGCCATCCTTGAACACAAGGGGCTTGTGGGCGCCGGGCATCGAAGGCGAGGGCTGGATATCGGATTGATTATTCACCTGTCCGCATCAACCTCCCTGTCGCCCTTTCCGCATTCAAAGACACTGGTCTGTTCCGTGGAGGAGGCCCTCAAGCTCGGTGCGGACGCGGTTTCCATTCATGTCAACATCGGGGACAGCCAGGAAAAGGAGATGCTCAACGATTTTGGAAGGATCAGTTATAATGCCCGGCAATGGGGTATGCCGCTTTTGGCCATGATGTACCCCAGGGGCGAGAAGATCAAGGATGAATACGATGTCGCGGTGGTCAAGCATGCGGCCCGAGTGGGTTGCGAAATGGGGGCCGACATCGTAAAGGTTTCCTATACCGGTTCACCGGAGACCTTTCGAGAGGTGGTCGACGGATGCACGGTGCCGGTCGTTATTGCCGGGGGTGCGAAGATGGATTCCGAGCGGGATATTCTGGAAATGGTCAGGGGCTCCATCGATGCCGGCGGCGCCGGGGTTTCCATCGGCCGGAACGTGTTCCAGCACAGGGATCCGGCGCGAATGGTGAAGGCCATGGCGGCCATTATTTTCGGCAATGCTTCCGTTGATGAGGCATTAAAGATCCTTGCCTAAGCATCCATTTCATATTCGGAGGTCATAGGTCATGCATAAAGTCTGGGTCAAAATCGATCCCTGGAACAAGAAGATGGTCACGACCGCCCTGGAAGGCGGGGCGGATGCTGTCCTGGTGCCGCCCGGATGCTCCGATAAGGTCAAGGCCCTGGGGCGGGTCCAAACCATCGCGGAGGACGGGGACCTGAAGCTCGGAAAGGACGTTGTCGTGTTTACCATCAAAAGCGGCAAGGACGAGGAGGAGATTGTCAAGCTCTGCCGCAGCAAACAGGTGATCCTTGAATGCAGCGACTGGTCCATTATTCCCCTTGAGAACCTGATCGCCAAAGGCGCGGATGTGATCGCCCAGGTGAAAAGCCTTGAGGAAGCCACGACCGCCTTCGGCATCTTAGAAAAAGGGGTCAACCGCATCCTTTTTACCTGCGACGACCCCCTGCAACTGAAAAAGGCGTTAACCCATCTAAAATCTAAAACCGATGTGATTCCTTTAGATGTTGCTGAAATCTTACTGGTCCGGTCGGTGGGAATGGGGGACCGGGTTTGCGTGGACACCTGCACCGAGATGAGGATGGGTGAAGGGATGCTGGTGGGAAACAGCAGCAGCGCGCTTTTTCTGGTTCACTCGGAAAGCGTTCAAAACCCGTATGTTTCTCCACGGCCGTTTCGCGTGAACGCAGGCCCGGTTCATGCCTACACCCGGGTGCCGGGCGGTAAAACCCGTTACCTTTCGGAGCTTTCCGCCGGCGATTCGGTTCTGATAACGGATTACCGGGGCCATACCAGCGTGGGCATCGTGGGCCGGCTTAAAATCGAAAAGCGCCCGCTGATGCTGGTTAAGGCGGTGGTGGGCGACCGCGAGGTGAGCACGATCCTGCAAAACGCGGAGACCATTCGCCTGACCGATCCCGAGGGCAAGCCGGTCTCCGTGGTTGTGTTAAATCCCGGGGATAAGGTGCTGGTCGCTCTGGAGGAAAGCGGAAGGCATTTCGGCATGAAGATCGATGAAACCATAACCGAAAAATAAGTCTGTCATTTATGGAGAATCAAAGCAACGCCCCAAAGGACAAGACCGATCCTCGGCTTGATAAGCTGCGCGACGCCGTCAACGAGATCGATGCGTCCATTTTGAGCCTTATCAATCAGCGGTTGACGCTTGCCAAAAAGATCGGCGAAATCAAGAAGGCGATCGGAGACCTCATCTATGACAAAAGCCGCGAGGATGAGATTCTTGCGCGGCTGTATCGCTTAAACCCCGGGCCGCTCCGCAGCCGGGAACTGTATCACATTTTTATCGACATCATCGGCGCCTGCCGGGAGATTCAGCGCCCCACCCGTATCACATACCTGGGCCCCCAGGCCACCTTCACCCACATCGCGGCCATGGCGCTTTTCGGGCATTCCGCCGATTTTATTCCCCAGCCCGGCATTCGGGA
>CAZFWD010000131.1:0-5387 GCA_964522535.1 uncultured Desulfonema sp. | reverse complement strand
ATCCAAGATGGGCCGCCTGCTCGGGTCGCGCACCGGTTGCTGCTTCCAGCGGTGCGTGGGCATGGACACCTTAAACGCCCTGTCTATGACCACCTATGACATCGACCAAAAATACGGCACGGACTACCACCAGCGGTTCTTGAAGTATTTGGCATACGTGCAGGAGAATGATCTGACCTGCGTCGGCGCCATGACCGACACCAAGGGGGACCGAAGCAAGGCCCCGCACGCGCAGGCGGATCCCGACATGTTCCTGCACGCTGTGGCGGAGCGGGCCGACGGGATCGTGGTCCGGGGCGCCAAGGCGCATCAGACCGGCGCGGTCAATTCCCACGAGATCATCGTCATGCCCACCCTGACCATGCGGGAGCCGGACAAGGACTACGCGGTTTCCTTTGCGGTGCCCGCGGATGCGGACGGGATCACCTACATCATGGGGCGGCAGTCCTGCGACACGCGAAAGCTTGAAAAAGGCACCCTGGACCGCGGCAATCAGATCTACGGCGGGCACGAGGCTCTGATCATCTTCGAAGACGTGTTTGTCCCCTGGGAGCGGGTCTTCATGTACAAGGAGTGGGATTTTTCCGGCCAGCTCGTGGAGCAGTTCGCCGCCTACCACCGCCAGAGCTATGCCTGCAAGGTGGGGGTCGGGGATGTGCTCATCGGCGCGGCCCAGTGCGTCGCCGAGTACAACGGGGTGGAAAAGGCCTCCCACATTCGGGACAAGATCATCGAGATGAACCATCTCAACGAGACCCTTTTCTGCGGTTCCATCGCCTGCGCCGCTGAAGGGCACAAAGAGCCCAGCGGCACCTACTTTGTCAACACCCTTCTGGCCAACGTCTGCAAGCAGAACGTGACCCGGTTTCCCTTTGAGATCGCCCGGCTGGCCCAGGACATCGCCGGCGGGCTGATGGGGACCCTTCCTTCCGAGGCGGATTTCCGTTCCCCCGAGGTTGGCGGGTGGATGGAGAAGTATTACCGGGGGATCGCCGGCGTCTCCACCGAAGATCGAATGCGGATGCTTCGCCTGATCGAGAACCTCACCCTGGGCACCGCGGCCGTGGGGTATCTCACCGAGTCCATGCACGGCGCGGGTTCGCCCCAGGCCCAGCGGATCATGATCTCCCGGCAGGTCAATATGGCGCACAAGAAGAAGCTCGCCGAGAGGCTCAGCGGTGTCCGAGGGGATGAATAGGAAACGCCGGATCGGGCTGAAGTACTGTGGGGGCTGCAACCCGACCCACGACCGGGTGGCGACGGCCGCGTCCATCGGAAAGCGCCTGGAGGATCGAATCGCGCTGGTCTCCTATGCGGACCCGAATACCGAAGGAACCCTTGTGGTGACCGGTTGTCCCACGGCCTGCGTGGATCTTACGCCCTTTGACGGGCGGCCGGTCTGGGTGGTCACCGGCCCGGCGGATGCGGAGGGTTTTGTCAAGAGGATGCGTGACGGGTCATGATTTCTGCGTTTTAGCAGAATCTGCGGGAAGATGGACGCGACATCTGATCCACCGAGACCTTGGGCACGATCATGCGGACGGCCCGTTCAAAAAGGATATAATCCCAGGCCCAGTTGGTCATCACCAGGATTCGGTTGCGGAACCCGATGAGATAGGCCAAATGCAGCAGCAGCCAGAGTACCCAGGCCGAAAACCCCGTGAAGGAAAACCCCCTGATGCTGGCCAGGCCCGAGTTCCGGCCCAGGGTCACCATGCTCCCCTTGTCTTTATAGACAAACCGGGGAAGCGGTTTTTTTGATATCGCGTTTAAAACATTGCCGGCGGCCGTCTTGCCCTGCTGAACCGCCACAGGGGCCACCATGGGCAAGGGGCGGCCGTTTTGCGTCAGGTGCGCCAGGTCGCCGACCACAAACACCTCGGGATGGCCAGGCACCTGAAGCGTCGGCAGGACCCTTACGCCGCCGGTATGGGCCACCGGAAGCCCCCAGCTCAGCACCCTCGGGGTGCCGCGCACCCCGGCGGTCCAGATGACGGTTTCGGTGGGTATGGGGCCGCTGTTTTCCAGCATAACCTCGGTTTCCGTTACCTGTCGCACCTTGGCGGAGAGCCGCACCTTCACCCCCATGGATTTCAGATGCTTGAGGGCGTAGCGTCTCAGGCGGACGGGGAATTGGGGCAACAGGCTGTTTTGGGCCTCGACCAGAACCACCGTTGATTCGTTCATGTCGATCTCGGGAAAATCCCTGGTGAAGGAACTGGAAATCAGTTCGGACAGGGCGCCCGCATACTCGATGCCCGTGGGCCCGCCGCCCACGATGGTAAAGGTGAGGATCCTTTTTCGCGCCTGAGCATTCGAAATCTGGGCGGCCCGTTCAAAGCAGCAGATGATATGGTTGCGGACCCGAATGGCGTCCTCTAAGGTTTTAAGCCGCAGGGAATGCTCCCGGGCCCCGGGAACATCAAAAAAACTGGAGACGCTGCCGATGGCCAGAATGAGAAAATCATAGGAAAGGGTTTTGGCCGAGGTGACGATGGTTTTATTTTTGAGGTCTAGGTGTTCCACCTGGGCCAGCAGAAAAGCGACCCGGGGCATTTTTCGCAGGATGCCGCGAATGGGATAGGCGATATCCGAGGCCTCCAGTTCCGCCGCCGCCACCTGATAGAGGAGCGGGGAGAAGGTGTGGTAGTTGTTCCGGTCGACAACGGTCACGTCCACGGGCGCACCGGCAAGCGCTTTTGCCGCGTGCAGGCCGCCGAAACCGGCCCCTAAAATCACCACGTGCGGGTATTTTTTTGTTTCCATAGGGACTCGGCTATTTGCCGGAAAAGACCTGCTCGGGTTTTTGAGTGCTTCCCGTGGCGTTCGGAAAATCCTTGGCCTGATACGCCTTTTTGTTGTGGCGGATCAGCTCCCGAGCCTCTTCCATGAAGCGGTTATACCGCTTTTTGCACTCATAGAACCCGTGCCACCAGGCGTAATCCGGGGCCATCATGGCCGTTCCCATGCGGGCCCGGCGGCCCTCATGATGCCACAGCTCGTAGAATTCCACCTCAAGCTGCTCATCGAAAATCCGCGTTTTGTCCAGAAGCCCCTTGGCATAGAGATCATCCAGCATCTTCTTGGCCGGCCGGTAATAGATGTCGTTATACTCCGCGACCACCCGGTCAAATTTCTCATAGTGGCTGTCCACCCAGGCCTTTCCATGGCACTGCATGCAGACCGCCTTCATCTTGTCGCGCTCCACCCGCCAGTTGGTTTTCGCGGGAAAAGGCTCAAACGTGGAGGGCCGGATGGTCAGCGGGGCCTGGGTTTCCCAGGAAAGCCTTTCGGTGACGTCGTGGGTGGTCAGGGTGGTGCCGCCGCCGGACATATGGCAGGCGGCGCAGGTCGGGCCTCGAAAATCCGTCCCCGCGGACCAGGTGCCGGGCGCGGCGTTCCAGTTGTAGCCGTCCCCATGCGCCGTGTAGATGTCCCCGTGTTTGGACTCCATGTAGATTTCAATCTGGGGATGATCCGGCCCCAGGTGGCACTGGCCGCAGGCCTCGGGTTTTCGGGCCTCCATCACGCTGAACAGGTGCCGGGTATGGCAGCTTGAGCAGCCGCCTTTGCTGTCATCCGGGTTCATCCTTCCCACGCCCACATTGGGCCAGGTTTCGGGATCCAGGGCGCCGTCTTTGATTTTCAGGACCGTCCCGTGGCAGTGGTAGCAGCCGGCGGCCCTTTCCATGTCGCTGGTGGTGCCGTCATTGAGCCAGGGGTCGATCTTCCAGATGATCTCAAGGGTGTTGGCGTGTTTGCTTTGGCTGTATTGCACGGCCTCGTCCGGATGGCAGCGGGAGCAGTCCTTGGGCGTGACCACGGCTGAGACCGGGATTTTATACTCCTTGGTTCCGTATTTCCGGTCCGCGCGTTCATACTGCTGATAATGCGCCTGGCTCACATCCGGATCAAAGGCCTCGGCCTTGTGGCAGTCGTAGCAGGTGATATTCGCGCTGGCATGACGGCTCTGGGCCCAGTCGGCAAACAGGCCCGGATGCTCTGTTTTATGGCAGTCGATGCAGGCCACCGCTTCCTTGGGCATGGACCGCTCGATCCGGAACGCTTTTTCCTTGGAAAAGTTCTGGTCCGCGCTTTTTAAAACCGGCGGCGTCGCCATGATCAGGCCGGCCGCGGCAAGAACCGAGATCCCGACAACTGCGGTTTTTTTCATGAGGCTTCCCTTTCAAGCCGGGCTAGATGCCCAGCCCTCTGTAGGTTTCAGTGTACTGTTTGTAGCGGTATACGGGCCGTTGCATGTGGACCAGGTTTTTATGGCAGTCCACGCATTTTTTTTCATACCCCTGTCGGGGATACAGGACGGATCGGTGCGCCAGCATGGCGCCGCGCTTATTGGGAATATAAAGGATGTTGCGATGGCACTTCTGGCATTGTTCATTTTTAAAGGAGGCATACGCTTTTTGCCTTTGAAGCGCATGATCGTATTGGCTCATGTCTTTGGTGAAATGCGCGAAAACGTCCTTTATGCCGTGCAGGGTTTTGGTGTAAAAAAAATCCACGGTGTCGTGGGGCGCCGGAAGATGGCAGTCCATGCAGTCCGCCACGAACCCCTGGGCGTTGTTGGTATGGGTGGATGTTTTCCAGGTGTTGTAGGCGAACTGAATCTCATGGCAGGAGGAGCAGAATCCGGGGGTCGAGGTCCGGACCATGGTGTAATAGGTGATGCTAAACAGCGGAAAAGCAATGACGATGCCCGCGGCGACAAGAAGAAGATTCAAAAAGGGTTTCTTCATATAAGATCCCTATTTTTTCACCACCTCCGCTTTGGTGATCACCACCGGGGTGACGGGAACGTCGTCGTGCATCCCCTTGCGTCCGGTGGAGACGGCTTTGATCTGATTGACCACGGGTTGCCCCTTGGCGACCTTGCCGAACACGGCGTATCCCCATCCGTTCGGGGTTTTGCTTTGGTGATCCAGGAAATTATTGTTTTTCACATTGATGAAAAACTGCGCCGTGGCGCTGTGGGGATCGGAGGTGCGGGCCATGGCAATGCTGTAGGCCGTATTTTTCAAGCCGTTATCCGCTTCATTTTTAATAGGGGCCTGGGTCGGCTTTTCCTGCAGGTCCGGCGTCATGCCGCCGCCCTGAATCATAAACCCGTCGATCACCCGGTGAAAGATGGTGCCGTCGTAATGCCCGGCGTTGACGTAGGAAAGAAAGTTTTCGCAAGTCTTGGGAGCCTTGGCCTCGTCAAGTTCAATAAAGATATCCCCCATGCTGGTTTCCAATCGGATCATCAAATGTCTCCTTTTTTTTCTATATTTTTTTGAAAGGCAATTTTGAATCAAACTTCGCCGATAGGCGCCTTTAGTAACCTGTTCAACAGATGGTGCGGGTTAAAATATCAAAACCGGGGCAGGGTT
>CAZFWD010000130.1:0-5089 GCA_964522535.1 uncultured Desulfonema sp. | reverse complement strand
GTGGATAAACCAGGTTAATGCTTGTTCGTGTTTCATGAATTGTCCTCCTCTGAAGTTGAAAAGTAAAAGGCCTCTAATTATTAAAATAAAGAAACAATGTGCTTTTCCCCGGAAAGAAGGAGGATTTTTATTGAAATTTTGTGTGTATGTGAGACGGGGAAGCCGGTTTGGCTTATATATAAGTAACTAGAATATTTGTTTATCTTCTTCTTAAAAATATACTCATAATTTCTTAAAAATATTTTTTTAAAAAACTTAGTGGAGCGATTTTTTCCTGGAAGATTAAAAGGTTAATTTTGGTTTCGTGTCCCGGAAGCTCGCAAAATTGGCCTGCGCAAACTGAAAAATTGTCCCGGAAGCTCGCAATTTTTGCACGGCCGATCATTACGCCGACCCCACAAGCTCGCAGGGAAAATTTTTTCACTATCGCCTTGATCCCATCCGGTGGAGCGATCGTTCCCCAGAAAAATTTCAGCGCTCCGACGAGCAAGCGGAGGCACATTCTCGCGCTGAAATTTTTTCTGGGGGTTTGCCGCCCGCATCTCAAAAAGTCTCTCAGTTAAAAATTTTCATTCCTGGAGATGGGGGGCGGCTAATTTTTTACCCAAAAATTTTTCCAGAAAATTCCCCTCTTGAAAAAAAAATTTTTCATACCATCCACCAACCCCTCCGCGAGGTACCACAAACCAAAAAGAAACAAAAAACAAAATACCTTATAGAGGACATACCATTAGCGACATCGAAATTTTCGTCCCGGCCCCTCCTCCATTTTTTTCCAATTTCGGGTCCAATTCCCGAGAAAAGCACATTCTCGCTTTATATATACTTATAGAGAGTTGATTTTTTTTGAGGGGTGGGGTGGAGGCGGAGAAAAGTAAAAACCTCTTCAAAGAAAATTTTTAGGGAATTTCTTTCACCGGCAACCTGAAACAAAGAAAAAAAAGCAGAAAAAATGGAATACACTATAATTTCGGAATGTTTTGTGATTTTAGGTATCTACTTCAGTCAAAAGGCCTTATTTTTGGGGGATCGGATTCGGTTTCGAAGCCTGAACTTGAGCAAACAGGATCAGCCTCTTTGTAAAAACCTTTGGAGCGAAAATGCCACTGCGGCGCCTGGGCGCAGCCGCCCAGGCGCCAGGGAGGGGCCGGGGAGGTGCCAAGGAGGGGCGGAGAGATGTCGGCGTTATGCCACCGTGGCTCCACCGTGATGCCGCGCCGGCGCCTCGATGGCACCTGGGAAAAGGGGTTTTGATATGATAACTTATTATTTTTATACGATAAATTTAAAGAGGACCAAGTGGAAGAATATTTGACCGTTGATGAATTTTGCCGGAAGACCAAATACGCCCGGCAGTCTGTTTACAACATGATCAACAAAAACATTTTCAAACTCAATGAGCATTTTTACAAACCGACCCCCAAGAAAATATTATTCAAAACGTCCGCCATCGAATTATGGCTTGCCGGTGAAAATGGGCAGGGAACGGATGACGGGGAAGGGATTACCGGTGGCCAGGGAATTCAAAACAAGAAAAAGTCTTTGAATAATTTTCATATATAGAACCGCCGGAAAAACTTGCGGGAAAACTGCTTTCCACTGATTGGGCGATTTGATAGGATGCGATTGATTATATCAGTGGAAGGAGGTGGACGATGAAAGGATAAAAACATGGCAATTTCAACACGGGCGGAAGCTCGAGTTATTGAGTTTCCAAAGAAAAAACGGCAAAAACAGCGAAAAGCAGGATTAAACGTCAATAAGGAAGGGTCGGTGCGGAACATCAACGGCCAGGTGTATATTGATTTTATATATTACAATGAGCGGGCCAGGGAAAACTCCGGAATGCCCTGGACAGACAAAAACGCCAGGCTGGTCCGCCAGCAGCTTGATAAAATCATCCTTTCCATCAAGAACGGGATGTTTCGGTACGCCGAGGTCTTTCCCCAAAGCAAAAAAGCGGTGTATTTTACCACAAAAGAGGCGGAATGCCTGAAAATTGCCAAAACCCCGGATCAAATTCTGTTCAAGGATTATGTCTGGACCTGGTATGAGTTGTTAAAAGGCTCCGGTCGGGTCACGGGGAGAACGCTTTGGGGTTATAAGGCCTATCTCAACCGCTATCTGATCCCTTATTTCGGTGAGTTGCCTTTTGACAGATTCAATAAAAGCGTTTTTGACAAGTTCATTATCTGGGCGAAAAATCGGAAATATCGCGGGAAATCGATTGATAATGAAAGCATCAACAAATATTTTACGGTGCTGAAAATGATCGTGAGAGACGCGGCCATCGAATATTCCTGGGGAAGTACATTTAACCCGTTCTTTGGCGTAAAGAAGCTGCCGACGCAGGATGCGTATGAAAAAATTCATCCGTTCTCCGTTGAGGAACAGATGAAAATCATCGGTTGCCTCCCGGATCACTGGAAGCCTTATTTTGATTTTGCATTTAAAGTGGGTTTGCGTCAGGGAGAAGAAATCGCGTTAAAACCGGCGGATATTGATTGGAAGAAAAAGTTGGTTCATATTCGGCGGGCCATGACCAGAGATGAAAACGGTAGTTTGATCGAAGGCAACACCAAAAATAAGCACAGTCGACGGACCATCCAGTTGACGCCGGTGATGCTGGCTCCCCTCCTGGCGCAAAAGACGATCCATGACCAGTTCCAGTGTGAGTATTTTTTCTGTACAACGAACGGGGACAGAATCCATTCCCCCAATTTGAGAAGGCGGGTATGGATTCCAACGCTGGCAAATGCGGGCGTGCCTTATCGGGAAATGAAACAAACCCGGCATAGTTTTGCCACAAACGCACTGAGCTGCCTTGAAAATCCGCTGTGGATCGCCAGGGTCATGGGGCACCGGGACACGAATATGATTATCAAAGTTTATGGCAGATACATCAAGGATGCCATGGGCTCCACCGATGGATGTAAATTTGATAATCTGTATCGGGGAAACACCGGTAGCGAAGGGTAAAAAAAATTATGGCAAAATTATGGCAAAAAAAGGGGTTTAAACGAAAAAAGGGGTTACAGTAAAACTGTAACCCCTTGATATTAGTGGCGGGAGCGACGAGACTCGAACTCGCGACCTCCGGCGTGACAGGCCGGCGTTCTAACCAATCTGAACTACACCCCCGAAAATTAAAATCTTTTCAAATCGCTGGTAGGCGGAACAGGGCTCGAACCTGTGACCTACGGCTTGTAAGGCCGCCGCTCTCCCAACTGAGCTACCCGCCCTCGATTAAATTGCAGGTTTTATCCCTTTGTATCGCTTCAGCGTCCGCTTCCTAACAGGTCATGGATTTCCTGTCAAGATAAAAAGATCAAACCCGGCCCGCCGGCTGCGCCTCGGCGACCGCTTGGCCGGGACCGTTCAACACCACTTCCGTCGGCCTGCGGGTATGATTGAACAAGAACCTTCCGCCGGATTCGATGATCGACCGGGCGATCACGTCGTCCATGTGCTCCACCGGAATGATCTTGATCTGCCTGACCACGCTCGCCGGAATCTCCTCAATATCCTTCTCATTCTCCTTGGGGATAATCACCTGCTTGATCCCTCCGCGATGGGCCGCAAGGATCTTCTCCTTCACCCCGCCGATGGGCAGGACCCGGCCGCGCAGGGTGATTTCCCCGGTCATCGCCACGGTGTGATTGACCGGAAGCTGGGTCAGGCTGGAGATAATCGCGGTGCACATGGCGATCCCCGCCGAAGGCCCATCCTTGGGGATCGCGCCTTCCGGCACATGGATATGAATATCATACTTCTTATAAAACTTCTGATCAATATTAAACTGCTCGGATCGGGAGCGGACATAACTGATGGCCGCTTTGGCGGATTCCTTCATCACGTCGCCCAGCTTTCCCGTGACGTTGAACTCGCCCTTTCCAGGCATAATCACGCTCTCCACGCAGAGCAGCTCGCCGCCGAACTGGGTCCAGGCCAGTCCGGTGACGATACCGATCTGGTCTTTGTCTTCGATGAGCCCGTGCCGGTACTTGGGCGGCCCCAGAAACTTATGCACCGAGCCGGTGGTGATGTGGATCGCCTTGTCCGACCCGCTCTTTATGATCTCCTTTGCGACCTTGCGACAGATGGAAGCGATCTCCCGCTCGAGGTTCCTGACGCCGGCCTCCCGGGTGTATTCCCGAATGATGAAATAAAGGGCGTTTTTTGAAAAGCTCAGCCGCTCCGCCTTAAGCCCGTTTCGCTGAATCTGCCGGGGTATCAGAAAATCCCTTGCGATGTGGTATTTTTCAATCTCGGTATACCCGGGGAGCCGAATGATCTCCATGCGGTCCTGAAGCGGCAGCGGAATATCCGGCAGGGTGTTGGCGGTGGTGATGAACAGAATATCCGAAAGATCATACTCCACATCCAGGTAATGATCGTTGAACCCGAAGTTCTGCTCCGGGTCCAGGACCTCCAGCAGGGCCGCGGACGGGTCCCCCCTGAAGTCCATGCTCATCTTATCGACCTCGTCGAGACAGAAAACCGGGTTATTCACGTTGATCTTGCGAAGGGACTGAATGATCTTTCCCGGCATGGCGCCGATATAGGTCCGGCGGTGCCCACGGATTTCAGCCTCGTCCCGCACCCCGCCCAAAGAGAGCCTGACAAACTGTCTTCCCGTGGCCCTGGCCACGGATTTCGCCAAAGAGGTCTTGCCGACCCCGGGCGGACCGACGAAACACAGGATCGGTCCCTGAATCTTTTTAACCAGGGTCTGAACCGCGAGGTATTCCAGGATGCGCTCCTTGGGTTTCTCAAGGCCGAAATGGTCCTCATTTAAAATTCTCTGGGCCTTTTCGATATCCCCGGCCACCCTGCTCCGGTTATGCCAGGGAAGGCTGATCAGCCAGTCAATGTAATTGCGCACCACCGTGGCCTCCGCGGACATGGCGGGCATGAGTTTCAGCTTATTCAACTCCTGCCTGGCCTTGCCGGAGGCCTCCTTTGACATCTTCTTCCGCTTGATCCGCTTTTCCAGGTCCTTCAGGTCGTCGGCCTCCCCCTCATCCGACCCCATCTCTCTTTTAATCGCCCGCATCTGCTCGTTGAGGTAGTAGTTCTTCTGGCTTTT
>CAZFWD010000129.1:0-30514 GCA_964522535.1 uncultured Desulfonema sp. | reverse complement strand
ATACACCCACGAACGGGAAGGGTTTTCGCCGGGGCTGCGGCAGTGCTTTTTAATGGAAAGCCATTTTATTCTGGCGGGATTGATCGCGCTGGGCTGGTCTGTCGTCTATGGGTTTTAACGTTTTTATTTCTTTCTTTTTTTTCTCCATATCACCGGTTCCGTGCCGGATGCCAGCCGGAAGATGTTGTCGCGATGGCGCAAAATGATAATGGCGGACATGATCATGGCGCATCCCACGGGAATCCAGGACGGTTCGGCCCAGACAGCCCCCATGGGCAGAACGACGGCTGCGGCCAGAGACGCAGCGGACACCCGGTTTAAAACCACGGCCACGGCCAGAAAAAAAATAAAGGCCACCGCCAGGCTTGGGGGGGAAAGAACGGCGAAGCATCCGGCCGCTGTGGCCACGCCCTTGCCGCCGGTTTTAAACCTGAGGTATACGGGATACAGGTGGCCCAAAAACGCAGCCAGGGCCGCGATACAGGCGTAGACCTCGACCATTGTGCGCCCTTTGCCGGCCATCAGCAGGACGGCGAGGTAAACCGGAACCGCCCCTTTCAGCATGTCACAGGCCAGGGTGGCGATGCCCAGTCCCCAACCGCCGGCACGCCGGGCGTTGGTCGCGCCGATATTGCCGCTTCCGATCCGCCTCAGGTCCGTGGCGGCAAAAATCCTGGCAAGGATCAGTCCGAAGGGAATAGAACCGATAAGGTAGGCAACAACAGGGCCGCCTGCCCATAGAACAACCTGGTTAAAATCCATACGGGTCTGCAATGGCCTCGACGATAAGGTTTGGTTTAAAAGGCATGAAAGGCAGGTTAGCCGATTTTTTCTCCCTGTTCAAGGGTCTTTTTTTTTAAAGGAGGCGTGGTGGAACCGGTGCATATTCCCATCAACGGGGTGCTGGACCTGCACACCTTTAACCCCCGTGAGGGTAAGGAACTTCTGAATGATTATATATCCGCGTGCCTGGAAAAAGAAATTTACGCCCTGCGGATTATTCACGGAAAAGGAAAAGGGATCCTGAAACAGCGGGTCTGCGCCCTGCTGGAAAAGCACCCGGCCGTGGCGTCATTTTCCGATGCGCCCATGGGTGCCGGGGGATGGGGGGCGACCCTGGTGGTTTTAAAAAAACCGCCGCGGGATCAGTGACCCACGACAAGTATGCCGCTGGCCGCCAGGGAGAGAATAATCACCTCAAGAACAGCAATGCCGGCATAGAGGAAGTCCTTTTTTTTCAGCAGTAAGGGAATAATGGCGATGTAGGAGACAATGGTCACGAGGGCCAGGATGGCGATTCCGATAAAGTTTAAAAAATCGCCCTGGCCGATCAGGGAAACCCATCCCCATCCGGCGGGGATATCCGCGGCATGCAGGTAGTCCATGAATAGCAGACACCAATACCCCGGCAGTGCATCCATGGGAATATGGGGGGGCATGATACCTATGGCGTAAACAATAAAGGTGATAAAAAGGATGAGCAGGCCGATATACATCCCTTTTTCAAGCACCCCGGCATAAAGCAGCTGTTCCCTTGAGGCCTCTCCTGTTTCTTGGCTTAAATCCGCCATTTCTATCCTCCTGATCCGTATGATTTTAATGGGTTGATATCAGCGTCAATTAAATCCCAAACCCCTTTAACAGCGCCCTTATTCCCGAAAACCCCAGCAGGGTGATGACAATCCAGCGGATCGCCGAGGGTTTGGCGACCTTGAGCAGACGCACCCCCACAAACGAACCCAGCATGATCCCCACCACCGACGGGACCACGATCAGGGGAATGATACACCCCTGGTTCATGTAGATCCATGCCGCTGAGGTGTCCGTGATGGAAAGCAGGAATTTGCTGGTGGCCACGCTGATCTTGAGCGGCGCCCCCATCAGCAGGTTTAAGACCGGCACATTGGCCCAGCCGGCGCCCAGCCCGAACATGCCCGCCATGATACCGATGATGACAAACAGCAGCAGGCCCAGCGGGGTCCGGTGGACCTTCCAGTCCACCGCCCGGCCCAGGCTGTCCTCATAGTAGACGCCGTAGATTCTGAGGATCGAAGAAAGCCTGTCGGATTTTTCAACATCCGGAAACACGGATTTTTTGGCCGTCAGCATCAGGATGCAGATCCCGATAATCACGGCCCCCAGGGTGATCTGAACGATCTGGGTGGGAAGCGCCAGCCCGATCATGGCCCCGATAATGGCGCAGGTCGAAGCGATCAGGGCAATCGGCATGGCAAGCCGCAGGCTAGCGAGGTTGGCCTTGAGCAGCCCGGGCCCGGCGGCCAGGGCGCCGGAAAGCGCGACCATGAGACCCGCCCCCCTGACAAAATCCAGATGAAAGGGAAAAAATCCGCTGATGATAGGGACATAGAGCACCCCTCCGCCGACACCGCCCAGCACGGCGAAAATTCCCATGACAAAGGTGGCGACAAAAAGAACCAGCGGCCAGAACCACCAGGGATGCCCCCCGACGACCGCGGGCGTATCTGATGCAAACGCCGGAAGCGCAAACACAAGAATCAGCCAAAGGCTGAACAGAACGGGCATCAGGGATCTGCGACGGTTTTTCATTCCCACAACTCCTCGATCAATATCATTTCCGTTTTATCCGCCGGTGAGCGGAATATGCTTACAAAAACAGGCGTTGAAGCGGCAACCCCCCGGCGAAAGATCCATAAAAATTATCTCCTACCCCAAATCCAAGAGGGTTGTCAAACAGAAAGATACCCCCTTCAGGATTGATTCTTGAATGTGACAGCGGGCCGTGCTATCGAAAATAACATGAGATCCTCTTCTTTATTTCCTTGATTGCAGGATGGCATTGCATCGCATCCATACCGCCGGGTTGACCGGGAAGGGAGAAACGCATGCGGGTTACGGTTTTATGTGAAAATACGATCGGCACGCCCGTTCCCAAAGGGCTGATGGGCGAACACGGCCTTTCCTTTTTAATAGAGGATGACACCCCCGTGCTCTACGATACCGGCCAGGGGGTCGGCATCCTCAACAACATGGGCCTTTTGGGAAAAAATGTGGACCGAATCGACAAAATCGTCATCAGCCATGGGCATTACGATCATACCGGCGGCCTGCTTTCGGTTTTGAAAAAAAGGACCTCAGGAGTGCCGGTGTATCTTCATGCCGACGCCTTTGACAACAAGATCGCCCTCATTGAAACCCCCGACGGAAACCTGGAGATTCCCATCGGCTTTCAGAACACCAGAAAAGACTATGAAGCGGCCGGGGCCGAATTCAGATTTGTGGATCATTTTACGCAGATCGACAGCCGGGTTTATGCCATCTCCGATGTGGAAAGGCCCAAGGGGTGGAAAACCTGGGATGCGCGGTTAAAACGCAAGGTGGGCGACACCGTGCGTGATGATCCGTTTAATGATGATTTAAGCCTGCTTTTGGAAACCGACTCCGGGCCGGTGGTGCTTCTGGGATGCGCCCACGCCGGGGTCGTGGAAATTTTAAATGATCTAAGCCGAAAAACCGGCCATAAGGAATTCCATGCGGTCATCGGCGGCACCCATTTAGGAACCGCATCCGAGGCCTACATTCATCAGGCCGTGGAAACCTTTAAAAAATACAGGGTAAAGGTGGTGGGCACCTCCCACTGCACCGGGTTTTATGCGGCAGCGGTGATCATGTCTCACTTTAAAAACGCGTTTGCTGCGGCAAACGTGGGAAGCGCTTTTGATTTTTAATCCCGCGGGTTCATGAAAAACGGCAAAAAAAGGCCCCAAAAAAATGAACCGGGTTGAAATCATTCCGCTTGAACGGAAGGCGGCCAAACCCGCGACGCGGCTTCTGGCAGAGGCCTTCCGCGACAATCCTTTCAGCGTCCATGTTTTTGACAACCTTCCTCCGGAAAAACGGGAAAAAAAACTACGTACCCTTTACGCCGGTGTTGTGAACACCTGCATCGGGCATGGAACCGCGCGTGCGATTCTGCAAAACGATGAGATCGCAGGGGTGTCGCTGGCATACCCGCCTGGGTCATACCCTTTATCTTTATGGGTCTGGGCGGAAAACGGCCTGGGCGCCTTGTTTACGGGTCCGAAGTATACCTGGCATCTGGCCCGTCTTGACGCCCTGGCGCGAAAAAAGCATCTTTCGGAAAAACACTGGTATTTATTTGTGCTTGGGGTGGCCCCCCATCTTCAGGGAAACGGCCTGGGGGGCCGGCTGGTGGCGAAAATGTCCAAGGACGCGGACAGGCAATCCCTGCCTTGCTACCTTGAGACCGATAAGCCTGAAAACGTCGGTTTTTACAGCACCCACGGGTATCAGGTGGTCGGAGAGGAATACGCCCATTTCGTAAACGACTTAAAAATCTGGTACATGATGCGGCCGGCGAAAAATAAAAATTCTAAGGACACGGTTGACCGAAAACATCGTGGTTAGGAAACTTCCACCTTCAGCCGAATGTTGACGTCAGCAGTCCCGCCACGGCATGGAGGCCTTTCCCCATATCCGCCATGAAGCGTCGGTGATTCGACAGGTCCGGCGTCTGTCTCTTGAGGACTGCCAAAACCTGTTCCATCGTATCCCTTGAATCCGCCTTCAGGGCTGACGGCATGACACGCAAAAACAGTCCAAGTAGAGAGGCAGGTTAACCCTTGACAAAAAAGACCGTTTTTAGGATAGATGCTCTCGTAGAAAGCTGTTTATCCCGCTTTGCGGTATGTTTAAGGCAGAAGGTAAAAGACTGAAGGGAAAAGGACCAACAGGATGCCGAAATTAGGCATGGCCGGTGTGGCCGCGATGCTGCTGCCGATGAAAGAGGCGATTTCAACCGCCATTGAGCTCGGCTATGAGGCCTTTGAGCTTCAGGGGGAGTTTCCCCAGTGCCTTTGCGACGAGGTGACCGCAAAACAGCGGCAGGAGACCAGGCGGATGGTCGAATCCGCCGGTCTGACGGTCTCGGTGCATGCCCCTTTTACCAGCTTAAACATCGCGACCCTGAATCCGGGGATTCGGGCGGAGTCGATTCGGCAAATCGCGGCAGCCATTGATCTTTGCGCGGATATCGGCGGAAAGAGGGTGACCATTCATAACGGCGAATACGTGCTTCCCAAAAATTTCAGAAAAAAACTTCCCGATGTGGCTCAAATTCAATGGGATTATAACATCGCATCCTTAAAAAAAATCGCCGCCCACGGGCAGGCGCGCGGGATCCTCGTGTGCCTGGAAAATATCGGGTTTGAGCCCAACTCCATTGACCGTTCGGCGGATGACATGCTGGCCATTCAAAAAGCGGTCGACTCCCCGGCGCTGTTTTTCTGCATTGATATCGGGCACGCCCGCTTAAACAACGAACTGGAAGCCATGATTTCAAAGCTCGGGCCCATGACCCGACAGGTTCATTTTACCGACAACCTCGGAAAGGTGGATGACCACCTGATTATCGGCGAGGGGAATTTCGATTACACCCCCTGCCTTGACTTCATACAGGGGTTTGACGGGCCCGTCATTTTAGAGGTGGTCAAGGTCGGCACGGATCCGGAACCCGCTCGAAAAAGCCTGGCCTATGTCAAATCTTTATTGCATCGTTAACGCGACATGCGCCGCAAATATGTTTTTCTAAGCTACCTTCGGCTGCAAAGGCCGGTTTCTATTCTTTCAAATTGACACACGGGTCAATTCCTGTCATATTTCAATCCGATTCCTGAAAAACCTTTTTCAATAAAAACAACATGATTAGGAGGGAATGCCCAGATGAAAACGCTTTCGGGTAAAAACGTGCTGATCACAGGCGCCGCCTCTGGAATCGGAAGGTTGATGGCGCAATACTTTGCGGAAGAAGGATGCCATCTCGCCATACTGGACATCAACAAGGACCTGCTCACGCAGGCGGAAAATGAAATCCGCCGAACCGGGGTGAAGGTTGCGGCCTACCTTTGCGACATCTCCAGTGAAAAAGACGTGGATGCCACGGTCAAGGTGGTAACCAAGGAGTTCCAGCAGATCGATATCCTGGTCAACAACGCGGGGATCGTGACCGGTAAGCTTTTTGTCGACATGAGCATTGAGGAGGTTAAAAGGGTCCTTGCGGTCAATCTCATGGGCACGGTGATGATGACGAAAAAAATTCTGCCCCAGATGATGAAACGAAACGCCGGCCAAATCGTCAACATCGCGTCCTCGGCCGGGTTCATCGGCATGCCTCAGATGGCTGAATACTGCGCCAGCAAATTCGCGAATATCGGGTTCAGCGATTCCCTTCGGCTTGAACTGAAAAAAGCAGGGTATAAAAATATCAAACTCACCATTGTCTGCCCGTACGCCATTTCCACGGGCATGTTTGCGGGGTTTAAACCGCTGCTTTTAAACCCCATTCTAAAGCCGGAAAAGGTCGCTCAAAAGGTGGTGAAAGCGACCCGAAAAGCCAAACCGTATCTGATCATTCCGGCTTATATTAAATCCTTATATCTGATGAAGCTTTTGCCCACCGGATTTGCTGACCGGCTCTTTCTGCTTTTCGGCGCCGGCCGGGCCATGGAAAACTTTGTCGGCCGCAAGGGCCGCCAGAAGGAGTGATACACAGATCTTTTACGTCTATTTTATCAAGGACGCGGCATCCACAAGACAAAAACTCCAGCAATGTAAAGGGGGGCATGATGAACAAACTTGTCGGATTGATAGCAAGGATGACCTGTTTTTCGTTCGGTGTAGCGGCGGTATCCGTGGCCACCGCGTCGGTGGGTTTGGGCGTGGCCATCGCTTTTGTGTATGTGGTGATGGGATCATCGTACCTGGAGGTGTTTAAAATACTGGTCAATCAAGCGATTATTCTGGTTCTTTCGGCCGGATTGATTCATTTTCTTCTGTTCGGCATGATTAAAAAATTTTATATCAAACGCCTGTGTCCGCTGAATGAAAATACCGTGGGATATGCACTGGCATCAGGGCTTGGCCCCGATCGTCTGAAGGCCGTCATCGCCGCATTAAAAAGTTTTCCTCTGCTCAACACCTTTACGGCGACCGTCTTAGCCACCCTCGTGGTGGTGGCCATGATGTTTCTGGCCTATTCCAAAACCCAGGACATGTTGATCTTAGGCAATATCCTGTTAAGCGGCGGCGTGGCGTTGTTATTGTATATTGTTCTGACCTTTATCGTGACCAGCGCCATTATCGATAACCTGCTCAGGCACGCCTATTCCGTGCTCAGGACACACACCCGCCCAACCCGTCAAAAAAAATGGTAAGAGGGTGCCCCGGTTCAAGACGAATTTAAGGCGCAAGGCCCATGGAGGTATTGAAAAGCCTGTTTACCATCGCGGTTATTGTTCTGCTCGGGGTTACAAGCCGAAGGACGGGGATATTCGACAAAACCCATGTCAAAACCATTTCTTCTTTTGTGTATTACTTTGCCCTTCCCTCGCTGATCTTTGTTCAACTGTCCGAAACCGATCTGTCCGCACTTGCGCCTGAAATTTTAATCGGATCGGTTCTGCCGATCCTTGTGGTTCTTTCTCTGCTCTATATTCTTAAGGCAATGTCGGTGATCACCAAAGACCGCTTTATTCTTTTAAGCCTTTCCATTGCCTTTGGAAGCAACGCGTTTTTCGGGGTGGCGTTTTTTGAGACCTTATATGACGGCAGGTGGCTGCCCTTATCCATTGTCACCGCCTCCTTTCTTGGGTTGACGGGGATTCTATCCAGCCTGATCCTGTTTGAGTATGCCAGCAAAAAAGAAAAAGCGGGTGAGGTTTTTTTTAAAATCCTTCGCAACCCCCTGGTGATCTCCATCTTTTCGGGACTGCTCTGCTCTATTTTTAAAATCAGAATCGAAATCATCACAGGCGCTCTGGGCCTGGTCGGAAAAACCTCAAGCGGCCTTGCCATCTTTGCCCTGGGAATCTTCATGTACGATAATTTTTCCCTGCAATCGGCAAAAAAGGCTTTCGGGTTTGCGGTTTTTAGAATGCTTATGCTTCCTCTGACAACCGGCCTGACGATCCTTGTGTTTACTGCGCCCGGTTATGAAATGAGGCCTTTCTTGCTCCTTCAAAGCGGGATTCCATCTGCGATTTCGATGGCCGTTTTCGCCGAAAGGTATGGCTACAGGCTTGCCGAAATCACGGGAATGGTCGTCCTGACTTCGGTTTTCAGTTTTATTTCCCTGATCGCCTTGTTTTTTATCTCCGGTCTGATTTTTTAACGGCCCGCCATGGGCCATCCGGTTTATTTTTAAAATTAGCGAACTGGAACACCGAATGCCTCATTTTGCCATTGCCCCCATTGTGTTAAAATGCTATTTAATACATATCAAGCCACTATTAAGGATATCGCCATGCTTGAAAAGGAGCTGAGCACCTACTGGGAAACCGTATTCAATACGATACAGGACGGGCTCATGATCGTGGACCGGAACGGCACCATCCTGTCCGTCAACCGGGCCTTTGAAACCATAACCGGCTATTGCGTGGAGGAAATCATCGGAAGCCCCTGCACCGCGCTTCGCTGTGATATCTGCGACATCGCCCGGGATGAAAAAGGGGGCCACTGGTGCGTTTTGTTTAAGACCGGCAGCCTGAAGATGCGACGGTGCACCCTGGAACGAAAGGATGGGAGCTATATTCGCGTGCTGAAAAACGCCTCCCTTCTCCATGACGCCGACGGCCATGTCATCGGCGCGGTGGAGACACTGACGGATATTTCCGAAATCGTTCAAAAAGAATATCAAATTCAAGCCTTTCAGCGCGAAATCCGCGCCCAGGACCGGTTTTACGGAATCCTGGGCGCTTCCGCCGCGATGCAACGGGTGTTCGGCCTGATCGCCAGCGCGGAGGCCTCGGACGCGCCGGTGATCATTTTTGGAGAAAGCGGAACCGGAAAAGAGCTGGTGGCCGAGGCGGTCCATAAGACCGGCGCTCGAAAACGAAAACCGTTTATAAAAGTCAGTTGCGCGGCCCTCAATGAATCCCTACTGGAAAGTGAATTGTTCGGCCATGTCAAAGGGGCCTTTACCGGGGCCTATAAAACCCGAAAAGGACGGTTTGAAGCGGCTCAAGGCGGGGATATTTTCTTGGATGAGATCGGGGACCTGCCCCTGTCCACACAGGTCAAGCTGCTGCGGGTGCTGGAAGAAAACGTCATCGAACGAGTGGGCGAGAACAGACCGATTGAAGTGGATGTGCGGGTGATTTCCGCGACAAATAAAAACCTGAAAGAACTTGTCGATAAAGGGCTTTTTCGGGAGGATCTTTTTTTTCGAATCAACGTGATACCGATAACCATTCCCCCGTTAAGGGAACGCGTCGAGGACATTCCCCTGCTTGCGGAAACCTTCTTCAGAAGGATTCAACTCAAAAGCGGAAAAAGCATTAAAGGGATTTCCGAGGCGGCCATGAAAAACCTGATGGATTACCCCTGGCCGGGAAACGTGCGGGAACTCAAAAGCGCCTTTGAATACGCCTTTGTCTCCTGCCAGGATTCCGTAATCCAGCCCCATCACCTGCCGCCCAACATCCTCTCCACCCAACACGACATCAGACAACCCGCGCTTTTTCCGGCAAACCGCGACGCCATCAAAAAAAGAAAGCTTTTAGATGCCCTTGAACAGGCCGAAGGGAACCAGTCCAAGGCGGCCCGCATTCTAGGGGTTTCAAGGGTGACGGTCTGGAATCAAATCAAAAAATTCAACCTAAACCTCAGACGGGAGATCGGAGCGTAACCCTCGGGCCGGCCCGGGTTCGCCCGCCTCAATCCCCGCCCGACGCCGCCTTCAGCCACAGCACCTCATAGGGAAGCACCTGAAACGCCATTTTCCTGGCGGACGCCTTAACCTTTCTGCCGGAAAGAAGATCCTGCCAGGTCCCGCGGGCCAGCCCGTGCGGATCGGTTTTGATTTCAAAATCCACCGATGAGGGGGTCACGTTGATGACGCAAAGGATTCGGCTGGCGCCGTCCACCGCGGTGCGGGTCAGGCAGAACAGGGCGTCGGAGACCGCAATCACCCGCTGGGGCGCATTGGGGTGAAACCCCTTTTCCCTGCGCCTTTTCTTAAGCATTTCAATCATGCCGCGATATATTCCGGCGCTGACGCTGTTTGCCTCCTCCAGTTCCGGGCAGAATTTTTCTGCATGAAGGGTTTTTCGGTTGATGCTTCGGGGTTCCTCTCGTTCTGCCGCCTCCACGTCATTGGGCGTGCCCAAAAGCCCGTGCAGGTAGATCCCGGGAACCCCCATCAAGGACAGGGCGATGGCCCGGGACGCCAGATACCGTTTCACCCCGATCGCCTCATCCCCATCCGGGTCGTTTAACGCGCTGAACCAGGTGCTGTTGATTTCATAGGCGCTGACCGTTCCGTCCCCGTTGTTCTTGTAGGAAATCCTTCCACCCCGGGCGGCGATGGTTTGTATCATCATCTCAATCTCCGCATCCTTCAAAATGCCGCGCGCGCCCGGCAGCCCGATGCCGTCGTGGCTGTCCAAAAAATTAAAGTAGGTGGCGGTATCGGATACCTTTTCAAGGGATTGCGCCCATCGGGTCAGCACCCCGGTGTTGTGCCGAATAAAGGCGTGCAGAACAAGCGGCGGCAGCGCGAAGTTATAAACCATCTGGGCCTCGTTGCGGCCGTCGCCGAAATACAGAATGTTTTCCGCATGGGGCACATTGGTTTCAGTAATGATGGCCACCTGCGGCGCCACCGCGTCAAGAATGTCCCGAAACAGCCGAATGATGAGATGCGCCGCTTCCAGATGAATGCACCGGGTGCCGAGCTGTTTCCACAAATAGGTCACCGCGTCCAGGCGAATGGTATTCGCCTCCTGCCGGACATAGGTGAGCAGGATGTCGATCGCCTTGATCAGCACCTTCGGGTTTTGAAAATTCAAATCGATCTGGTCCCGGCTGAAGGTGGTCCAGACGGATTTCGGGCCGTTTAGGGTGAAAAAGGGGGAAAGCAGGGGGGATGTTCGGGGTCTGAAAATCAGCGCCAGCTGCTCCGGCGGAATGGCCGATTCATGATCAAAGGCGATGAAAAACCGCTCAAATTCAGGATTGCCGTTTAAAAATTCCTCAAACCAGGGGTGTTTTGCGGAAACATGGTTGATCACCAAATCAAACATGAGCTTGAATCTATCCTTGAGGGCGCGAATATCCTGCCAGGTGCCGAGGTTGGCATCCACCCTTTTAAAATCCTTCACCGCAAACCCCCTGTCCGAGGAATAGGGGAAAAAGGGAAGGATGTGAATGGTGCTGAAGGCGTTTTGTAAAAACCTCTCGGCAAATTGATAAAGCGCCTGAAGCGGCAAAACCCCTCCGGCCCGGATCATGTCCCCGTAGGTGATCAAAATCGCGTCCTGCTGGGTAAAGCGATCCGAGATAACAAATTTTTTCTCGCTTGAAAGCATTTGGGGATGCTTGTGGGCGTGATACACCTTCATCAGCCGCTCGATTTCGAAAAAGGTGCTTCCCGCCGCATCCCTTCCGTAGAGACGGATCAGTTTGTCCATGATCCGCTCCCGGCTTTGCTTCGTCAGGGAAAACAGGGGGCGGGTGTAATCCGGCTGCAACAGGTGGGTTAGCGGGGTGTGCCGTCTTTTGCCGGTTGCATCCATCCGTCCGTCTCCTTAAAGACCATCCTCATGAGGATGGGGGCCGGTGCGCCTTTTGGAGCAGGTCGACCACCCGTTTCACCGGGTTAAAAGTAATGAGCGGCACCTCCACGAACACGGTGTTCCAGTGGGCCATGGCGCCGTTCCAGAGGCCCGGATGCTCCAGCGCCTTAAGCTCTCGGCCGCTTTCGTGTTTGGTTGCAATAAACACCGCCGCATGATCCACATACCGGGTCAGGTCGAATTTTTTCCCGTGCCGATTCCTGACCCCGCAGACGATATCCACCGGGTTGAAGTGGGTGGCCGCGTTTAAAACCGCCGCCTGCCGCCTGGATGCGGTGTCGACCTGGGCGGTCTCAACGATCTGGATGGACAGGTTGCCCGTTTTGTCCCTGACCCAGAAAGGCCCGCCGCCGGGCGCGCCCACGTTTTTCACCATCCCGCAGACCCGAAGCGGCCGATCCAGGGCTTCCACCAGGCACTGCCGTTTTTGGGCCTTGCCTGCGCCCTCAAACTCCCTGGGCAGCGTCCGACAGAGCTGGTTTTGAACAAACTTCGCCGCCCTGTTTATGACCGAACCGGCGGCCGGTGTTTGATCCAATCCTTCCAAAAGCCCAAAGACCCGGTCCTGAATGGTGATAAGGTATCCGGCCAGGGCTTTTTTCCACGAAAACATCACGGGCTTGAACCGGTCATGGGCGACATTGTCGATGTTTTTAATAAAGATGATATCCGCGTCAAGCCGGTTCAGATTCTCAATCAGGGCGCCATGCCCCCCCGGCCTGAACAGAAGGCTGCCGTTATCCCGGCGAAAAGGGCGGTTGTCCATGTCCACGGCGATGGTGTTTGTTTGAGGCTGCTGAATGGAAAAACTCACCTGCAAACAGACCTTGAGCTTCGCCGCGTAGCGGTCTTTGACGGATGCAAAAAGGGATTTAAAGGGACCCAGATGGGTTTCAGACACGGTGAAATGAAGATCGCAGAGGCCTTCTTGGGTCGCGGCGTACCCCGCGGCCTCAACCAGATGCTCCTCAAAGGCGGTCCGGGCGCCATTTGAGTAGGCATGGAATTTGATCAATCCCTTGGGCAGGTTGGCATAGCCCAACCCCCTGTTGGTCAAAAGATAAGAAAGGCATTTTCGAAATTTACCAAGGCGGATCAGGGCTTTTGCATCCAGATCGTCCGCGGCCATGGCCGCGCACAGATCGTCATAAAACGCAAAACGACGCATATTGATGATAAAGGTCAGCAGTTCATCGTTTTCCGCCGAGTTTTCAAGCAGCGGGGGGTCTAATCCCGGCTCTCGGGAAGGAGGCTTGGCCCGGCTTGCCCGAATCAGGGTGTTAAACATGCGGGTGGCGGCCCCGGATGCGGGTACGAATTTCGTCAGGCTCAGCCTGCCGGTCTCTTTTTCAAAGGCGGCAATCAGTCTTTTGCGCTGTCTTGCGCTGAGCCGCTTGATACCGTCTCCGATCAGGCAGGGGCGGACCAGGTCCAGGTAGGGCGTGCCTTTTCGAAACAATGCGATTTGATCAAGGATCTGTTCTCTGTTCAGCCCTATTTTTCGAATCTGCGCAATGTCTTTTTGGCTGAAGTCAAGGGGTTTCACCTGGCTTATTCACTCCTTTCTTGAACCTGGCGCCGGCGGCTCAGGGCTGAACCCGACTGAAGCGCCCGGCTATTTGAAGGCCTTACCGCCGATCCCAAAAAGAAGAACCCCGGCGCCCAGCAGAAGCAGGGTCACCGGACAGGGCAGGGGCCAGCCAAAAAGCGGGTTGGGTTTGCCGGCAAAGATCAATACCGAATCCATCATCAGCAAAGCGCCGGAAATGATCAACAGCCATTTCGATGCGGTTAACATGGGTCCCTCCTTTTTCATATCATTGGATTTTGATCAAACGCATCCCTCCCCGGCTCTGCGGTGTTCGGAATGCCGACGGACAACAAAACGCAGGGTCTATAAGTTTAATCCGAACCGTCAACGCCCTTTTTGGTCCTGCAGGACGCCTTAACATCATCACCCATCGCCTGCTGCCTCTCATCGAGCCTGATTTCCCACAACTTGGCGTATTTTAAAAAAACATAGAACATTCCAAGGATCGAAACAATCAGGCCGGGAACGCCCTCCCGAAAGCCCTGCCTTAAAAAGTACATTCTGATGAATTTGAAGGGGAGCTGGATCAGCATTCGAATCAGCGGAAAACGAACCTTCTTTTTATGTTTTTCCCTTGCCGCAATCCCGGTATACGCATTGATGGTTTGAAGATGGTCCGCGATATCCCGATAGCTGAAGTGATACAGGTCTCCTTTCAGATTTTGAATCCGCCCCTTGACCCTGACGTGATCATGCGGGTTGATGCCGCTCCAGCGGCCTCGGCTTCTTCGGAACAACCGCAGCTTGCGATCCGGATACCAGCCGCCTCGAAGAATCCAGCGTCCCAGGTAGTAGGTCTTGCGCGGCATGGTATAGCCGTCGCATTCGGGAAAGTCCGTTTCAAGAACGGATTCAATCTCCCTGCGCAGCTCGAAAGAAACCCGTTCGTCTGCGTCTATGCAAAAAACCCAGTCATGTTGCGCCTGGTCGATGGCAAAATTCTTCTGTTCCACATGCCCCGGCCAGTCCCTTTCGATGACACGCGGCGTGACCTCCCGGCCGTCTCGGCTGTGGCCGCGAAATTCAAGCGCTAGCGCACGGGTTTGATCCGTGGAGTGTGAATCGACAACGATGATTTCATCCGCAAAACAAATGCTTTCAAGGGCCCCGATAATGTTGTCCGCTTCATTGAATGTGACGAGGCACGCGGTGACCCGTGTTATTTTCAAAACGGGATTCCCTTTTCAGGCTGTTAGATTAAACACCTTGACCGTCGATGGCAGCGGTTTCGCATTCCCGTAAAGTTTTGTTTTTTATTGAGCTTCCCCCCAAAGCCAAGATAAAATTCGGGATGCCGGGGCGCTCAAGGCCCGGCCATGCTTTCGGCTTCTTGCATGAGGTCTTGAACAATATCCAAAAGGGGCGGTTTCAGCCGCCGCCACCGGGGATTGATAGCCTTGCCCTTATACCATGAAAAATCCACACTGACATACTGTTCCGGAATCGAATGCTCCTGATTGGCACCGTACACCACACGGGGATAGTATTCAACCCAAAGCATTCGGCAGGGATCGATATGATACTCCTGGGTCACCTTTGTGGCGATATGCCCGGCGCAGCTTCGAGCGGTCATTTTGCTGTCTTCGACATCGGAGACAATCACCACAAAGGGCCTCAGAAAGGCGACGTCATCCTTTCGGTTTTTTGACCGGTCAAAGATGCGGAGCCTGCATTTTCCGCTGGCCAGCCGCAGCTTTCCGCCCCATCCCTCCCATGCGTAAATCGAATCATGGATCAGCATTCGCCAGCCCCTGGTTTAAAAAAATAAACTATCTGTTTGATGTTATATTATGAATTATTCCCATCGGGGTCAAGATCGAATCGCCGGCCCGGCGCACACCGGGCCGCTCTAAAACGGAATGTGGATTTTTCTTGCCATGAGGATGACCTGTGGCGTATGTATGCGACACCTATTTTTAAAAAAAGGATACCCCGCGCATGCCGCCTGCTGAACATAATACTGGGGTTTATCAAACCCAGATCAACGGCAAAACCATCATTCTTCTGGGGACCGCCCATGTGTCCCGGCAGAGCGTGGCGCTTGTGGAATCCGTGATTCAAGCCGAGCGCCCGGATACGGTCTGTGTGGAGCTCTGTCCATCCCGGTACAAATCCATTCTGCAAAAGGATAAGTGGCTGGATATGGATATCATCAAGGTCATTCGGGAGAAAAAATCCTTTCTTCTGCTTTCAAACCTTCTTCTGGCCTCGTTCCAAAAACGGATCGGCGACAAAATCGGGATCAAGCCCGGAGAGGAAATGATCCGCGCCATTGATGCCGCCAAGGCGGTGGGCGCCGAAATCCGCCTTGCGGACCGGGATATCACCGTGACCCTGTCGCGGACCTGGCGAAGCACCGGATTTTTAAGCAGGCTCAAACTCCTGTTTCAATTGATGCTGTCCATGGGCGGGGTGGAGGACATCAATGAGAAGGATATCGAGCAAATGAAGGAAGCGGACATGCTGGAATCCATTCTGGCGAAGGTTGAAAAAAAACAGCCCGCATTGCGAAAAATCCTGATCGATGAGCGGGACCAGTACCTGGCCGAAAAGATCCGGACATCGCCGGGCCAAAAAATCCTGGCGGTGGTGGGTGCGGGTCATGTTCCGGGAATACGAAAATACCTCAGCGACAAGATTGATCTGAAGCAGCTGGAAACCCTTCCCCCCAAGGGGAATGCGGGAAAAATTTTGAAATGGGCGATTCCGGCCGCCATCCTGATCCTGATCCTGGCGGGTTTTTTCCACGGCGGGGTTGAGGCGGGAAAGGACATGATCCTCTGGTGGATACTGGCCAACGGGCTGTTTGCCGGTATCGGCGCCCTGATCGCATTCGGACACCCTTTGACCATCCTGTCCGCTGTTTTTGCCGCGCCCTTGACCTCGTTAAACCCGATGATCGCCGCCGGCTGGGTGTCGGGTCTGGTGGAGGCGTTTGTGCGAAAACCCAAGGTGAGGGACATGGCGCGTCTGTCCGAGGATATCCTGTCGGCTCGCGGGTTCTGGAAAAACAAGGTCACCCGGATTCTGCTGGTGGCGATCTTTACCAATATCGGCAGCAGTATCGGGACCTTTGTGGCCCTCCCCTTGATGATGAAGGCCCTCGGCGGGTAAGGGGGCAGGCGCTTCCCCTCCCTGACCCTGCGCCAGGCTTCAGCCTTGCCCCCTGCTTTTTGAAGGAAATAATGAAAAAATCAGCGTATATAAAATAAAACGAAAAAAAAGGAATGTCTATCAGTGACAACCTGATTTTTTTGTAAGGTTTTTTCTTGTTTATTTGTAGGGATTTTCCTACAAATAAAGTGCCCATGATTCACAAAAACAGGTTGAAAAGGCAATAATTAAAAAATTTTTTAAACCGGCGGCTTATGAAAAGGGGCCGCATATTGCGTCGCGGTAGCAAAAAAAAGAAGGAGGTTCCATGATCAGGCTCCTGATCGCGGATGATCATGCGATTGTGCGGGAAGGGTTGAAGCAGATCATCGCGGACACGCCGGACATGAAGGTATGCGGCGAGGCCGGCAGCGGGGATGAGGCGTTTGACAAAGCCATGCGGGAGAACTACGATGTGATCGTGATGGATATCACCATGCCGGGATCAAACATTCTGGACCTGTTAAAAAAATTTAAAGATCACGTCCCGGACACGCCGGTCCTGATATTGAGCATGCACCCCGAGGAGCAATACGCGGTGCGGGTTTTAAAGGCAGGGGCCTTCGGCTACCTGACCAAGGAAAGCGCGCCGCAGGAGCTGGTCCATGCCATTCGCAGGGTGGCTGCAAAAAGGCGGTATGTCAGTTCCTCGTTTGCTGAAAAACTGGCGGCGGATATCGGCACGGACCAGGAAAAATCCCCTCATGAGCGGCTTTCGGACCGTGAGTACCAGGTGATGGTCCTGCTCGCTTCGGGCAGGACCGGAAGAGAAATCGCAGCCCAACTCTATCTGAGCGAAAAAACCGTCAGCACCTACCGCGCCCGCATCCTTCAAAAAATGAAACTGCACAGCAACGCGGAACTGATTCGCTACGTCCTTGAGCACCTGCCGGAGGCATAAGCCGGCATCAGGCGTTAGGAATACGCACCGCGATTCGAGTGCCTTTGCCCGAAATACCGGAGATTTCAAACGACCCGCCGATCGCACGGGCGCGTTCCCGCATGCCCAGCAGCCCGAAGGCCCCATGATCGGCGAGGTGCTCCGGTGTGATCCCGATCCCGTTGTCAGATACCACCAGTTCAAGCACGCCGTCCTGAACCGTCAGGCGCACCTTGACCCGGGTGGCCCGGGAATGGCGGGCGATGTTGGTGACCGCCTCCTGAAAAATCCGAAACACCGCTGTGGCGGTTTCCGGGGCCGGCCGGACCTCTTCGGCCTTGACGCGGATGTCGAACCGGATTCCGGTGCGCTGCTGACAGCCTATCGCCATGTATTCGATCGCCGCGTCAAGCCCCAGATCGTCCAGCAGGGCCGGCCGAAGCTGTGAAACGACCTGCTGAACCGATCGAATGCCTCCGTCCGCCGCCTCCATGATGGCCTGCGCCTTTTTGATAAGCGCTTTTTCCCCCTTGGGAAGTTTTTCTTTCAGCCAGGCGGCATCCATCTTTAAAACCGTAAGAATCTGGCCCAGATCGTCATGGATCTCCCGGGCCACATCCGCCCGCTCCTTTTCGATGGTGAACTGCAGATGGGTTGAAAGCTTGCGGAGCTGTTCCTGGGATTTTATCAGATCTTCTTCCGCCTTTTTCTCTCGAGTGATGTCGTGGGCAAAAATGGCGATGCGCGTAACCTGGCCGGCAGTGCTGAAAATCGGGAAAATGTTGGCGTGGTACCATCGCCCTTCCCGTTCATCCACTAGGGTGAGCGGTTTTCCCGACTTCATCACCTCTTCAATCGCCATTTTGCGGTTTTCGGCAACCTCGGGCGGATAGATAGCCCATAGGCGAGTACCCAGTATTTTCTCCTTGGTTTGATTAAACCGCCGGGCGTAGGCGTCATTGGCGTCAAGGATAATCCCCTCATGATCCAGCAGGATCGCGGCATCCGTGGTGGCGTTTAAAAGCGCCCTGGCCTCGGCCTCGCTTTTTTTCAAGGCCTTCTCCGCCTCAATCCTTCTGGTGATGTCCTCCACCACGCACACCCCGCCGGCAATGGTTTTTTCGCCGGAAAAAAGAGGAATACAATCGATTTTGCCGTAAGCGGTTTTGCCCCCCGTGATGGAGGTGTATTTCCCTTCGGCATGTCCCGGTTTTCCGGACAAGGCGCCTCTCACCGCCCTTAGAAGATATTCATTGGTAAGGCTTTTCAACAGATTAAAGCCGATAAGCCGCTCCGGGGGGGTTCCGACGATTTTTGCAAACTGCGGGTTGCATTCTGTAATAATACCCTTTGGATTATAATGACAGATTCCCACGGGGGCGGAATTGAAAATAAAGCGAAACCGGGCCTCGCTGGTCGCCAGCGCCTGCTGCGCGCGTTTATTATCGGTAATGTTACAGGATACCTGGACCACCCCGATGAGTGTTTTGGATTCATCCCATATCGGGGAACACCTGAAGTGCCACCACTTTCCATCCGGCGTGCGCGCCTGGGATTGGTAAGGCTTTCCGGTTTCCATCACCCATCGGTTGGGGCAGGGGTCACAGGGGGTGTCCCTTCGCCACCAGATCTTATGGCAGGGGGTGCTGAAAAACCGTTTTCGGGATAGACCGCTTGCCGCTATGGCCGCCTTATTCGCCCAGATACGCTTGCATTCCGGACCGCCGAAAATCTCGACCATGTCGAACATGCTGTCTAAAATCAGCCAATTTACCTTTTCCATTTTTTCCAGGAAGATTTTCATGGCTTCGGGGTTTGCCCTTTTTTTTCCTGTCTTTTGCTGGCGCGGTTTGCCGGCTGGTTGAACAGGCATGGGAAGCCCTCCGATTTCATAGGGTGAATGGCGATTTTTTGCGGACGGGGTTATCTCTCCTTTGTAAAAAGCTCCCCATCCCGCTTTGCGGTGTTTTTGCAGTAGGTCGGGTTTTTTTACCCGGCGATTGTCTTAAGCGTCCGCCGCGATCTTGACCACGGTGCGCCGGTAAAGCCTTCCATCGCCCAAGGGGTAGGTCATTCTTACGGTGTGCAGACGGCCCTCGGCGAACATCTGAATGCACGCCGAATACAGCTCCCATTCCAGGGCAAGGCCTTTTTCCCTGATGGATGCGATGGTGTCTTCTTCGGTGATTTCAAAGCAGCGCTGCCCGATGATCGGGCCGGAATCCTCGCCGTAGTCGATAAAGTGCACCGTGCATCCCCCCACCCGGCAGCCGTACCGAAAGGTGTCGCCGTACCCGTCGGTCCCGGGAAAGGCGGGAAGCAGGGCCGGATGAATGTTCATGATGCGGGGCTGAAGCGGCTCAATATTGACCCGGTCGATAAGATAGGGGGTCAGGTTCCGCATGAAACCGGCCAGCACCAGCAGATCAAAGGGGTATTCGGCCATTTTGTCAAGCAGCTTCGCCTCGGCAATGGCCCGGGTGCACAGAAAGGTATTGATTTTGCCGATATCGGCCTGATCCTCAAAAAACCCCTGTTTGGACCTTATCTCTTCAAGATGAAAGTCGGGCGGAAGGCGGGTCGGGTCGGGTTTTTTTTTGTATTGGGCGATGATTTCGGAGTAGTTGACCACAACGGTGGGGATGTTTTGCTTTTTTGCTTTTTCAAGCCCGGCTGCGTCGGGATTGTCAGACCCTACAAAAACCACCCGGCCGTCTATCTTTCCCGTTTCGCAGGCCTTAAGAATGGCATCCAGGTTGGTGCCGGTGCCGCTGATCAGCGTGCCGATGCGCAATTTTTTTTCCATGATGGGTTCCCTTGCGTATCAAATCAATCCGGCCGCCTGCTTTGTCCCCGGCAAAGGCATGCGCCATCGCCATCGTTCCATCACCCCGGCGGCAAACCGGGCCGCGTCGGCTTTATCCGCCGCGTCCGGATGGTCGGGATAGGTGCGGAAAATGTGATGAAACCCGTGGCACCTGAAACGCCCGATGCAGGTGGTGTTTAATTTTTCCGCCATGCTGTCGAGGCATTTGTCCGCGGTCATGGGGCCGAAAGACGGCGCGCCGAACGTCACAAAAACCGCCGAGGCTTGAGGGGGGGTTAGGCCGGATAAAAAATCCGCCATGGCATCCGTGGGCGCGCCGCCGTGCACCGGGGACCCGGCCACCACCAGGTCGTAGGCGGACATGTCATAATTCCCCGCGTCATCGACCTTTACCGCCTCGCAGGCCATCTCATCGGCCAGGGCCTCCGCAATGGTCCGGGTGTTGCCGGTCCAGCTGTCATAGACGACAATGGCGTGAGGATGCTCAAGGGAAACCGCTTCCGGCGGCAGAAGGTCCTCCCGGTAACGGATTTTGACCAGCTCGCGGCTGCAGCCCAACAGGCAAAGATTGGCCAGGCCGCCGAGCATCAGGCTGCAAAAAAACCTTCGATTCATCAGCACCTCCCTTAAAAAACCGTCATCCCGGTCAGGGATGGTTTGATGTTGAATGGATGCACAGGGTCCCCGCTGTTGTTTTACGGGGTCGGAATTTCCGGCTCTTTTTTTTCCTTTTTGTCAAACGCCTTTAGTATTTTTTCCGCCTTGTAACCGGGGAGCAAAAACGGGTAATCATTCTGGGAGCTGACGGCCGGGTAGGCCTCATCCTCCGGCCCGGTCCGGTTGAAAATCAAAAGGGTCGCGGTCTGATCCCCGATCAGGTCAAGGGTAAGGATCAGGTCGGTAAAGTCTTTTTTGGTTTTGTCTTCGATATAGGCATCGCATTTGAGCCTGGCCACGGCGCTGAGCAGATCATCCACCTCCGATCGGGCCACAAGCCGGCCATCAGCGTCCTGCCAGGTCATTGCGGGTTCGGCTTCCTTGGGCGGCTTATCGGGTTTTTCCTCTTTTGAGGCTTGTTCGGTTTGCCCATCCACCGGTGCCGGGGTCAATTTTTTGCTGATCACCGAAGGCGGGCTGTCTTTCCGGGTGATGCGAATCTCGTAAACCGAGGGTTTGTCGACAGCAAGAACGGTTTTGTCCCTCAGCTGCTCCCTGGTTTTTTCAAAACTGCTTCTGAAGTTTTGATCCGCATGGTAGACCCGGTCGTCATCGAGCAGTTTGATAAAGGTGTGGCGGTAGGAAGGCGCTGTCTTGCCGATATCAAAGGCGCGCACCAGGCTGTCCCCGGCCCCGGCCTGAACCCGAATCCGGTTCTCCTCATCCAGGTCATAGATCGAATAATTTTTGGACTCGGAGCTCAGCGCGGTGATGGTCAGATCCGCGATGGTTTCTAGAATAGGGTCGATCCGGTCTGAATCCGCCGGGTATTTTTCCGGTTCAATCACCCAGGTGTCGTCTTTTTTTTTCAGCTCAATGGTGCTCATCTGAGTGGATAGGGTCAATGCGGTGATCTCCGATGCACTCAAATGAGGCATGTCCGGTAAACAAAAGTGGGTTTGGTTGGGTTTGTGGATCAGCAGATAGGATACCAGAATCACGATGATGCCGGCCAGAATGATATACTCTTTTCTCGATTTCATGGTCTCCCTCTTTTGACTTTTACGAATGCATCCCTATTGAAACATCGCCTGGATCCGCTTTCGGCGGAGCCTTCTGCGCCACCAGACCAACAGGCCGTAAACCACGACAAGGGCCGGCAGCCCGCCGATGTTAAACAGCTTGATAAAGCTTCGCGTGACCCCGCCGGTTTCTTCAAGGGGGTTGAACTGCTGGGTCTTGCTGCGCATGGCGGCGGTCTGGTCCCGGTTGTTTAAGGTGTCGATCAAATTCAGCACAAACACCGCGTTCGGGCTTGCGCCGTCCGGGTCGATCAGGCTGTCCGTCAGCAGGGCCGAGGACCCGACAAGGCATATTCTGCAAGGCTTGCCGACCGGAACAAAGCTGCTTCGGCTTTCTATCTTGGATGCCTCGGGGTTCGGTTTTTGAGAATCCTCTGCATCCGCTTCCGGATTTTCCTGTTCCTTTACCGGAATCTCTTTTCCGTCAAAGTAGCTGGGGAAGTTTCCCTCGATCAGGCAGGCGATGGGCAAGGATTTGAATTTATCCGCTGATTCCGGAGGCTGAATAAACATGGGGTTGAGGTTGATCCTGCCGGTCATTTCCCAGGATTCGTCCGAGGTGGACAGAATCTCGTGGGCGGCCAGATCGTGTTTCTTTATGGTTTCGTGGTCCAGGACGACCGGGGAGCTGTTCATCGTAATAAGCCCCTTGATATTATTCGTAAACGCCAGATCATGATTGATAAACGCGTCTTTGATGATCGGCGCAAAATAAAGGGGACGTTCCCCGCCGCCGCTTCGGGAAGAGACGGGCTGTTTATAGCAGTTCTTATCCATGACATACGAAGGCTTCACCTTGACGCCGTAATGGGCGAGCAGCTTCTCCAGGCCGGTGTGAAGCGGCTCATAGGAGGGGCCCATGTTAAAGGCGAACTGCTGCTGTCTGGGCTGGGGGATCTCCTTGAAGGCGTCCGTAAACACGGCCAGGTTGGTCCCCCGCATCAGGGCCTGATCGATCTGATACAGCTCATAATCCGTAAACGCCTCGGTGGGATGGGCGATGATCAGGCAGTTTACGCTTTCCGGAATGAGGTCATCCTGCCCCAGCGCGATCTGCCGAATGTTGTAATTCTCCGAGAGCAGAAACTGAAGGTTCTGAACCTGGCCGCCCTGCCGGGAGGGATCCGGCATGGGGCCCGACAAGCTGAGGGTACCGTGATCGGCAAGATAGCCCAGGTCTGCGTTGATGCCGATCAGGGTCTCGATATTTTGATTGACCCTTTCCTTGAGGGTCTCGGTATCGACCATCTCATAGCGGGTACCGAACAACGGAATCCGCAACACCTGAATCAGCGGCAGCTGGCTTGCGCGGTTTTTATACTCCATGACCAGCCCGATGGCGCCCTCACCCGCGCTGATGCGGTTTTCAGGGATGTCCGGCCATTTCAGGACCATAAGGTGGTATTTGTCCTGAAGGGCGTCTAAGTCTTCTGTTGTCACCGGGTCCGTGTATTCATAGGTCAACTTTCCATAGTTGTTTTGATTGAGTTCACTCACCAGCTCCTTGATCCGGTCGGGAAGCTGAGGCAGCGTATCCAGGCCCATCAGCGGCGCGACCTGGGCCAGGGAGGCGGACATGACCAGCCGAATCCGAACCTTTTCCGAAAGGCTCACCAGGGTGCTGATCTTGCGGTTCAGCTTCTCGATTTTGCTGGTCAGCCGGTATTCGAGCCCGTCGGTGGAGGTGATGGCGGGGATCTCTTCGATCAGATCGCCGTGGATCACCACCAGCCCCATGTAGGCCTTTTTGAATTTGATCTCATCCCTTTCCAGCATGCGAATTTCGACCGGGTAAATCCCGTACCCTTCAGCCAGCCTCTGGTTCTCTTCGGTGCTTTCGTTTGACCCTTCCTCCCTGGGGCTGACATCATAAAACCGGTAGTTGAAATACCGGTTGGCGTAAATGGCGTATTCCTCCAGCAGGTCCCGCAGATACCGCTTGGTGTTGTTATGGGGGGCCGGCAGGTTCTCCGTGAAGAACACGTTGATGGTGAGCGGCTCGGAAAGGGTGGACACCGCTTCCCTGCTGGCCTTCGACAACGAGTAAATCCGGTTTTGGGTCAGGTCGACCCTGAAAAATGCCGTGAGGCCGACCAGGTTGATCAGTACAATCACCACAAGGTAGATCAAAAACTTCAGATACGCATCCGCCGGGTATTTCCCCTTCATCATAGGCTCCTTATTCTTTTTTCAGCAGGGAAAGGTAGGTCAGGTAAAGAGCAATAAACATCAGGGAGACAAAGTACAGGATGTCCCGCGAATCAATGATCCCCTTTGAGATGTTTCTGAAATGAAAGTCCGCCCCCAGGTATTCGATGACATTGATCACGGCTTCCGGAAAGAAAAACAGCAATTTATCAAGCAGGGTGAGGGTGAAACAGATCGCCGCGCCGATGATAAAGGCGACGATCTGGTTGTGGGTGACCGCGGATGAAAAAAGACCGACTGCTGAAAATGCGCCACCCAAAAGCAGGGCGCCGAAATCCCCGCCGATCACCGGGCCCCAGTCCAGATCCCCGATAAACGCGATCGATACCGGGTAGGCGAGGGTGGGGAGCAGCATGGCCCCGGTCATCACCACCCCGGCCGCAAATTTTCCAACAATCACGTCGGTGTGGGACACCGGCAGGGTCAACAGCAGCTCATAAGACCCCCGGTTGAGCTCCTCGGAAAACAGCCGCATGGTGATCGCCGGAATAATAAACGAAAAGACAATCGGCAACAGCGCGAAAAAGTTCCTGAGGCTGGCCTGGTTGTAAAGAAAAAAGGTGGAGAAGAAAAACCAACCGGTAATGATCAAAAAAATCGAGATCACGATATAGGCGATGGGCGAGACGAAATAGTCTTTAAACTCTTTTTTGAGGATATGGGGAAATTGCCGCATCTCAGTTCTCCTTGTGGATCTACCGGGTCAGGTCCCTGAAAATCTTCTCCAGACTTCGGGTTTCCTGGCGAAATTCCATGATGACCCAGTCGGTGGCCCTTATTTTCCGGTAAACCGCCTCACGCAGGTCCGCGGATGATCGGCAGGAGACCTTTACGGAAAGGATTCCGTCGTCGGTCGTCTCAAGCCTTTCCACCGACGCAACCCCCTCGATCGGCGTCAGGGCCTCTTGAAGGTCATGATAATCCGCGTTCAAAAGACCGATCTGAATGACGGCCTGTTTGCCGGCCGACTGTTTGAGCGCCTCTGTTTCGCCGTCCGCCACGATTCGGCCCCGGTGAATGATCACGATCCGGTCGCAGGTGGCCTCGGCCTCGCTGAGGATGTGGGTGGAGAAGATGATGGTTTTTTCCCGCCCGATTTTTTTGATGATGTTTCGAATCTCAACGATCTGGTTCGGGTCCAGCCCCTGGGTGGGTTCATCCAGGATCAGGATTTCCGGGTCGCTCATCATGGCATGGGCCAGCCCGACCCGCTGGTTTAGGCCCTTGGAGAGCTCTCCGATGGCCTTGTGCATGATCTCCTTTAAGCCGCAAAGATCGGCCAGGGATTTGATCCTGGATCGCCTGTCGCCGGGGGGAATCCCCCGGATTTTGGCCACATAATCCAGATAGTCATACACCAGCATGTCCTTATAAAAAGGAGAGGATTCAGGAAGGTATCCGATCAGCCGTTTGATTTCAAGCGGGTTTTGAACGCTGTCTCGGTCCTTAATGCGGATGGTTCCGGCGCTGGGGCGCAAATATCCGGTGAGCATCTTGAGGGTGGTGGTTTTCCCGGCGCCGTTGGGTCCCAGCAGGCCCAGGACCTCCCCTTTGTGAATCTCCAGGCTGATGCCATTCACCGCGCAGAAATCATCGTAGTACCGGGTCAGATTTTCCACAGAAATCATTGTCTGCTCCTTACTTCAGCGTATCTTGTTATTGCTTCTACGGGCGTGCTGGTTTTTGGGCGCAAAGGCCGGCGGAAAACAAAATCCTTTAAAAAATTTCAACGGGTTGGTTTATGTTGACCTCCCTTGAGGATACCCTCTCCTAAAATGAATTCCCCCTTATATTTCAAAGGGGGAATTCAGGGGGGGAGTTTGGCAATCGTCAGGCCGTGTCTGCCACGGCCATAGATCACCAATATAACATATCCATAATCACTAAAATCCGGTTTGTCAATACCTGTTTTGATTTATCCCTTTGACATAAAAAAGGTTGCATCGTATAATGAGGCAAAAAAAATCAGGAGGTGAGTCATGCAGCAAATCACGATACGGGGCATAGATCCTGAAATTGAGCAAGAAATTCGACGAAGCGCAAAAAAATGTCGGAAATCCATCAATCAGGTGATCAAAGAAATCATCTATAAAGAGTTTAATCGGTTCGAATCTCCGGCATCGTCCTTAAAAGAACTGGCAGGCGGATGGAGCCAAAAGGAAGCCGTTGAATTTGCACGCTCCATCAAATCCTGTGAACAGATTGATGAGGATATGTGGAAATGAAACTGATTCTGGACACAAACGCCTACGTCGGGTTCAAACGGGGTGATTCCGAACTCGTTGAATACCTTGCCGCGGCGGATGTAATTTTTGCATCTCCCATCGTGCTGGGCGAGCTCATGTTTGGATTCCGGAACGGTTCACGATTTACCAAAAACATGAAAGAACTCAACCGCTTCTTGTCGCATTCCGCCGTAGAAACTATAAAACTCTCTGAAATTACATCTGATAGATATTCAAGGATTGCCGCACAACTCAAACAACAGGGAACGCCCCTTCCTTCAAATGATATTTGGATTGCGGCACAGACAATGGAAACAGGCGCCGAACTGGTAACGATGGATAAACATTTTGATAAAATCAGCGGGCTTGTTTATCGCCTTTTTGAGCACCCGGAGTGATATTCTCATACCAGCGGTCTGTACACCAGCCTTAACGTGAATGGCATTGAGTCCAAACTGTTCGCTTCGTGAGCGCACCACTGACTTTTCCTATGTGGCACTTTTGGCAGGAATAAAAAAATGGAAGCATTTGATCGTCTGATCAATATCATGGAAAGGCTTCGGGGCCCGGGCGGATGCCCCTGGGATGCCGAGCAGGATCATCGAAGCCTTATGAAAGGCCTTGTTGAAGAGACCTGTGAACTGCTGGATGCCATTGAAAGCGGCGATCCGGAGCATCTTAAGGAAGAGCTGGGGGATGTGTTGATGCAGGTGGTCTTCCACTCCACCATTGCCAAGGAAAACAAGGCATTTACGACTTCCGAGGTCATCGATTCGCTTTGCGATAAGCTGATCTACCGCCATCCCCATGTGTTCGGCGAGGTCAAGGTCAAGGACGCCAAAGAGGTGATCCGAAACTGGCAGCGGCTCAAGCAGGCGGAGAACGGCAAATATCAGCGGGAATCCATCCTTTCGGGCATCCCACGGACACTTTCTGCGCTTCTTTACGCCTTAAAAATTCAGTCCCTGGCAAGCCGGGCCGGCTTTGACTGGAATGCGCCTGAAGAGGTTTTGGTTAAAATTCAGGAAGAGCTGGGGGAGTTGTCGGAAGCCCTGAAGCACAAAAAAGCCGACCCGGTCGAGGCGGAGCTGGGCGACCTCTTGTTCAGTGCGGTCAACCTGGCCCGAATGCTGGGCATCGACCCGGAGGCTGCGCTGCGCCGATCCAATAAAAAGTTTAGCGACCGGTTTTATGCGATTGAAAAGGCCGCAAAAGCGCGCGGGGTCAGCCTGACCGACATGCCCATGGCGGAAAAGGACCGCATCTGGGAGGCGGCAAAAAGCGTATAGGCTTCCCAAATTTGAAAAATACAGGATTTCACCACAGAGATCACAGAGGACACCGAGAAAAAATTATTGTTTTCTTTGTGCCCTCTGTGGTAAATATATTATATTAAATCAATAAATTAATTTATAAAATACCGCAAAGCAAGATCAAAAATTGTTTTACGCGATCTCCTCGATCCCCAGCGGGTACTTGGACAGCGGCTCGCAGTGGTCGCTGTGGATCACAATGGGATTTTCATACCTGAACCCGATGCCCTCATCCGGGCAGGCATACTGCATGGCGCAGATCAGCAGCTCGTTTTCCTGATACACGTGATCCGGGTTAGTCCAGTAGGGAAAAGGCCCGTCATTTCGGCCCACCCGCCACTCATCCCCCATCAGGCCGATGCCGTGCTCAAATCCCGGCACCATGTAATCGGCAAACCCCCGCTGCTCCGCAAACCCCATCATCTGCTCGGCCAGCAAAGACGGCGTGATCCCGGCCCGGTAAGCCTTCAGGGTCTTGTTGACGATGTCGATAAAATTCTGCGCATGCCAGCGCTGGCGGTCCGTGACCGGCGCAAGAAGGTAGTTATGGGAGTGATCGCCGAGGCCGAGCTTGAACATGGCGTGAATATCCACCATCAGGGGTTCTCCGGCCTGAATTTTCCGCCGGGAGGCCGGGGTGCAGGCGCCACCGGCAAGCCCCGTGCGGTAGCCGCTGGCGATTTCATTGCCGCCGGTAAACGACCATTCCCACTCGCTTCCGGCCCTTCGCATGGCCAGGGCCGCGATGCCGGCGATTTCGGTCTCGGTTTTTCCCCGGTATCCGCCGTCCTTGATCGCTTCATACACCGCCTTATGCCCCGCGTCCACGATCCGGGAGGCCTCCTTGAACCGGTTGATGGTGCCGGTATCCTTGATCAGGGAAAGCCGGTCGAGAATGTCATAGGCGTTGACCAGCTCGCAGCCCGAAAGCGCCTTCTCAAACTGGGTGTATTCGTAATGGGTCAGCCAGCCCTCGGGAAGGTAGTTGGACATGCCGCTTTCGATCCCCACCCGGCCTCTACCGTTTTTTAAATTTTCCAAAATAAACTCGGCGATCTGCTCGATCTGGTCCTGGCCGCCCATGGGCGCAAACCCCATCACATGGTCCTCATCCAGCCAGGAATCGTCCGCTGCCCGGGCCGCATCGATCACAAAGGTGAATGCGGTGGGCAGCCCTTCCGGCGGTATCACGATATAGGCCCGCCAGGGGAAAAAGGCGTCCGTGGTCCAGGACAGGGTGCGCAGCCGGGAGCCCAGATAAACATCGATGTTCTCTTTCTGCATTTCGGCCTGAATATCTTTGATGCGCCGGGGGAAATCGATAAAATAAGGGTCTTTGGGATCAAGCTTCTTGATCATGGGTGTTCTCCTTATGTTTAGTAGTCCGTGGGAATGGTGGCCAGCACCTTGTTTAAACGGTCGGCAAGGGAGGCCAGCTTGAGCGCCTTGACCATGTTTCCTTTCAGCTTAAGCTTTAAGGTCATCAGGGCTTTCTGGGCGTTGAGCTCCCCCCGGGTGATTCGGGCAAAGGTCTCATAGTCCCCCTTAATGGCGAATTCGGCCTTGGGCGGGTCCCCCTGGCCGATGCTCAGCTCGGCGAAGTTTCCGTTTTCAAATCTGAAAAACAGGTAGCGATCGGTCCCGTCCGGGCAGTTCTGGTAGATATTGGACATGGATGAGGTCACAAAGTTCATCCGTTCCGGCGGCAGCTCGGCTTTTAACCGTTTTTCCGCCTCGTCCCGCCATTGCTGGCTCAGGTATTTAACGTTTTCGGTCATACGTCCCCTCCTTTTTTAATTTAACGGTTGCGGCAATTGCATAGACCCTCATGGATGATGGAACCGTAAAAAGTCCAAACTGTTCGCTTCGTGAGGCTTTGAGGCACGGTTTGCATTGAAGGCTAAATTGCAAAAACTCGGCGCAAGCGCCTCAAACAGCTTGCAATTTTTAACGCCTTCAACACAAACCGCTTATTTCCTCAAAGCCTCAATCTCGCTCACAGTGGACCTTTTACGATTGCGTCATGGTTCCTGATGCATAAACAGCCCCTGCGTTACCAGTTCTAAAGTGTCTTCAAACATTTTGCGAATAAACCGGTTGTCGGTTTGAATATACATGCGAATGATGAACATTTTATAGATGGCGAAGATCACCTCCGCGGCCCGGTCCGGATCGATTTTCCGGAACGCCCCCTTTTCGATGCCCTGTATTAAGATGCTTCGAATCAGGGCCACGGAGTTGGCGTTGATTTGAGCAAAGGGGTCTTTTACCGGAAACATGGGAAAGATATTCGGGTCCCGGATCAGCACGCGACGAAAGACCTTGTCCTTGGACAGGTAGGCCACCGCTTTGACGCACATGGTGAGAAACTTCTGCTTGACCTCCGGCTCCCGGTTGACCGCCTCCAGGACTCGGGACTGCCATTTTAAAAGCGCGTGGGATACGGCTTTGTGGTAAAGCGCCTTTTTATTTTTGACGTAAAGATACAGGTTTCCCTGGGTCATGTGAAGCCGGCCGGCGATATCGGCCATGGTGGTTTTGGCGTATCCGTATTCCGCAAACGCCGCCAGGGCGGTTTGGTAGATGGTCGTTAAGTCTTCGCGGGGCCGCATGACGCATTCCTATTGAATAAATGAACAAAAAGTTTATTTGTTCATTTAAAAAAAACAGAAGGGCTTGTCAAGCTTTTTTACGCATAGCTTCCAAGGAACCTATATTTTTTCGGTTTGAAGAATGAACAAATTAACCACAGAGATCAGGACGGAAATGAAAAAAAATCATTTTTTTCTCTGTGCGCTCTGTGGTGGAATTTTTTAAAAAATCGATAGGTTGGTTTCTGCAAAAATGCCGCAAAACGGGATCAAACGCTTCCAAGGAACTTATATTTTTCCAGTTTAAAAAATGAACAAATTAACCACAGAGCGCACAAAGGACACAGAGAAATAATA
>CAZFWD010000128.1:0-6071 GCA_964522535.1 uncultured Desulfonema sp. | reverse complement strand
AGAGCCTGGGGCTTGTCGCTGGAAACGGCCTGCGCCTGCCGTTTCGGACGCAAAGCTTTGATGCCGTTACCATCGCTTTCGGCATCCGCAACATCATGGACCGCCGATCCGCCCTGACCGGTTTCTATGACTGCTTAAAGCCCGGCGGAAGGTTGGCGGTGCTGGAACTTGCCACCCCCCAAAACAGGCTGCTGCTGTCCGCCTACCTGTTTTATTTTACGCGGATACTCCCGCAAATCGGCGCAGTTTTTTCTAGGCATGGAAGGGCTTACACCTATCTTCCGGCCTCGGTGATCCATTTTCCGCCGCCCGAAGGGTTTGCCCGGCTCATGCGGCAGGTCGGATTTAAGGGGATCAAGTGGCGGCGGCTGACATTGGGGGTCGCCACCCTGCATATCGGCTGCAAAGAAATTGAGGGCAACCCCTGATGCCGATAACCCGAATGCGGCACAACCCGATTCCGGCGGCCTGGATTCGCGATTTTCTTTCGAATGGGCATTAATTCCCGTTCGGGTCGATCACCTTGCCCCGTAACGCCTTGATTTGCCCGCGTTGGGTTTTGCGGTCCAGCCGTTTTTCCTGAGAACCGCCGGTGGGCCGGGTGGGCCTGCGGTGTCTGGGTATAACCGCCACGCTTTTAACCAGCTCCGCAAGCCGTGCCAGGGCTTCCTGTCTGTTTTTCTCCCGGCTGCGGGAGTTTTGGGCCTTTATAACGATGACGCCGTCCTTGGTGACGCGCTGGTCCCTGAGCTTTAAAAGCCGTTTTTTATAAAAATCGGGCAGGGAAGAGGCGCAAACATCAAACCGAAGATGCACGGCAGTGGAGACCTTGTTCACATTCTGCCCGCCCGCGCCTTGAGCGCGAACAGCGCTGAATTCGATCTCGCTTTCAGGAATCGCCACCTTGCTTGAAATCTCCAGCATGGGAGTTGCCACCATCGACCTCGAAAAATGCATCAGCGGCCTTTGGCCCGGCCGGTCAGGTCACCTTCGACCTGCAGTATTTTCTGTAGCAGACCTCTTTGATGGCCGCGATCAGCAGGTAGGTCGCCGCCGTAGCAACGGCCGCGCCCATAAACCCGATCCTGGCGACAAGAATATAATCCAGCAGCAGGTTAAACCCGACGCACACGGCGATCACGGTCTGAATCAGCCGGTATTTTTTCAGGCTGTCGAAAATCGGATCGTAAAACATGCCGTAAAACGCGCAAAGCGCACCGATCGCCAGTATCCTGAACACCAGCGCAGCCTCAGCATAACGGCTTCCGTATACCATCCTCAAGAAATGCGGCATAACTAAAAACAGCAGCCCCAAACACACAATGCCCAGAAACAGCAGCTTAACCCTTTTCACCAGAAGATAGTTTGCGATTTTTTCACGGTTATGAATATTCTGGGAAATAAACGGAAGAAAATAAACCTTGAGGATCGCCATCATCATAACCGTGCCTTTGAAAAACTGATACCCGAGATTGTATACCCCGATTTCCGCCATTGTTGAAAACCGCCGAAGAATGAGGTTATCCCCCCAGTTGAGCAGATACACCGCGGAACCGCCCAGTATCATCCATTTGGTATAGTCCGTCATTTTTTTCAATGACTCTTTATCATAGGATAGGGGGAAAATTTTTTTAAATTCAATCTTTAAGGCACAAAAGGAAAAAGAGATAAGGGGCGATATCAGAAACATCAAAAACACCTTCTCCAGCGTCACCGTTAAAAACAGGCATAAAAAAATGATATACAGCACGGTCAGCCCGGCGGTGAGCATTTGAAACACAGAGGCCAGGATGCGTTTGTTGAGCGCCAGAAATATCGCGCCGAATAAACTGTCCAGCATTTTCCCGGTAAAAACAAACACCAGAAAATAAAACTGAATCTCCGTCAAACCCGTAAAATCAATGAGCTGTTTTTTGAAAATCAGCATAATCAGCAGAAAAACCACTGAAAAAGCGGCAAGAAGGATGATTCTTGAGGTGATTGTTTGAGCGATGGTATGGCTTTGCCTGATCTCTTCGGTTCCGAATATGACAAAAGGGGTTCCGGATGAAAGGATGAAGGTGGAGTTGAAAAAATAGATGACCATCATGCCCAGGGAATAGATCCCGAATACCTGGGGGCTCAGCCGGACCGCAAGGACAATGGGTATCACAAAGGTGAACAGGTGGCCGATAACCCGCAATCCGCCGAAGGATATCAGGGTCCTGCCATCTTTTAATTCGTGTTTAATCCAGGCCAGCATGGTCCCTTTACCCCGCTGCAGCCGTAGGATTCATTTTAACAGAAAAGGCCCTGCGAAACCCCAGTGTCAGGTATATCAGCAGCATGAGGATCGAAACCGCAGCACGCACCCATAAATATTCTATCCTGTATGTCAGCTCAATCTGATGCGTCCCGGCGTCAAGCATAACGCCCATAAAACCAATGTTCGCTTTGATCATCCGGACCGGCTTTCCATTGTCAAAAGCCTGCCAGCCCGTATCAAAGGGGATGGAAAAGAATAACAATTTCGGTTTGTCCAGGGTTATCTCTCCTTTTATATGCGTTTGGCTGAAACCGGTCATACGCATGGCATCCGATCTTTTCCACCGGACCACGTCAATAAAACTGCGCAGGGTGAGGTTTTTTATGAATTCCCGCATCTCATCCGCGCCTATGGGTTGCAGATGCGGCAGGGACAAATCCGTCACCACCGCGCAAAACATGGCCATGTCTTTTCTCGGCTGGGTCAATGAAAGGTAATCCGCCGTACTGATGGATTGATCATAGGTAAATCCGAACGGCAGATAAAAGTTGTTTTTCAGCACCGTTACCTCCCCAAACCGCCCCACCGGCGTATATGCCGCTTTGAAGAACCGCCCTTTCTGGCTTAAATCCTCATGTTTTATGAGGTTGTACTTTACGCTGGAAATGGCCTGCAGAAACGGCCGCTGAAGCAGCCCGAGCGCCCACCTGGTCTCTGATTCCCGCCCCTTTTCAATAATCCCGGCCGTCTTTAAAAAATCAATATACTCCTGTTTATTAAAGGAGGCGTATGAGGGGGTGCCGTAGTATCCCTGAATCTCCGCGTCATTAATGCTGTTGACCTCGGCCAGGGTGGAGGAATAATCCTTGTTGACCCGGTAAAAACCGGCATCGATGGATTGTAAATAATTGATGGCGTCTATTGTTTCGTCGTTGTATCCCACCCTGCCCTCGAACTGCTCCCGGGTCACTGTTTTTCGATGATTAACGGTAATCGAGGAAAAACAGCCCAGCTCAACACAAACCAAAAAAAGCAGCAGCCCCTTGGCATAGGGTTTCAGTCCGTTGAGATTTAATAAACAAAGACTTGCGGCGTAAAGAATCAGGAAGCAGCCCACCATCCCCCTGAGATGTTCGTTTATCATTATGGGGGTGCCTTCAAAAAAAGGAAAACAGAGGGCGGTCAACAGGATCAAGAGGGTGACGAAAAGCGCCGCATAACTGAAGGCGCCGTCTTTTCTATCGATCGCCTCCAACCCGTGCAAGCCATACAGCAGCAGAATGACCGGAATAAACAAAGACAGCCCATGCTTATAATAATCCCCCATAAACCCGTAAAGCGCGTACCTGAAAAACGGAAAAATCACCGGAACGATCCATATCAGCAGAAACCCGGCAAACAGAACCTGTTTTTTTTTATTTTTAAAAAAAAGCGCCTGGGGCGCCAGAAGAAGCGGCAAGAGACCCGCATAAAACGCAGGGGCCTCAAGATAATTTTTCCAGCCGCTGAAATGGCTTCCAGTGCCCAAAAGGTCATTGGAGAACGACCGCATCATGGCGGTAACCGCCTGGAACCGGTCCGCCGGCCCGAAGACAGGGGTTGATATCAGGCCGCCCACGGCCTTGACGTCACCGGAAACCCGAGGGCTGTTGATCATGCCCATCAGTTCGCCGTATGAAAATACGATTCCCATGCCCACCCCGATAAAACCCAGACCGGCCAGTTTCAGCAAAAACCGAATGGATTCCTTAAATCCGAATTTCCGGTCGAATAACAGCCTGAGCAACGCGTAGGCAAACAAAAACACCGCATCCAGGTATAGCCTGAAGGGATTTCCTGCGACAAAAAATACGGCTATCGGAAAGAGGATCCAGTTATTTTTTTTATAAAACAGCTCAAAGGAATAAAGCAGCAGGGCAAAATAGACCACATTGCTTGAATGGCCGTACCATCCGCTGCCCCCTAAAACCAGGTAGCCGAGAAAAGATGCCAATATGCCGCCGGTGATAGAGGTGTATTTTGAAAAATCCCAAAGCCGAAAATACAGATAAAAAAACACCCCGGTGAGCAGCATTTTCAGCAGTTCCACATAAACGATGCCGTAACCCAGCCTGTCGGGTCCTATCAAGTACAGGATCAGGCTAAACGGGCTGCTGATGCCTCCTGGAAACACCTCCGCACCCATGCCTTTATAAAAAGACCAAGCCGGGATTCCATCTGTTCTCAGAAGCCTCGCTAAATGGACATAAGCGGGATAAAACAGGTTGTACGAATCCCCTCCGGCATCCAGGAAGAGGTAAAGCTTTTCGAAGAAGATATAGTCTCTGAAAACAAAAAGCTGGATCAAACAGACCAGAGCAAGAAGCGGATAAATTCCGCTGATATGAGGTATCGCATCGGTAAGGGGCTTGGATGAAACGGACGGCGCCTGTTTCTTCTTTTTATTCATCCGGCCTGATCCCCTTTAAAAGGCTTCAAATCTTCATTCTTAACGGTATGCCGAAAACGCACTTGCGGTTTCCAGTGATGCGCCATCCTCAGGAAGACCGCATTTGCCGAACCATTTCGACGATCTCCGGCATGACGATTCCGGCCCTGCCCGGCACATACACATCCGAGACCGAGGCAAAGGGATTTTCACTGGGATTGATCACAATCACTTGAGCGCCCGCGTCTTTTGCCGCCAGCGGCAGAAGCGCCGCCGGGTAGACCACCCCCGAGGTGCCCACGGCCAGCAGCACATCGCAGGCATCAGCGGCCGCAAAGGCCTTGGGAATATCCTTTACCGCCTCTCCGAACATCACCACATCCGGCCGCATCATAGCCCCGCATCGCTTGCAGGCCGGCATAAGCCCGGCAATGGCCGTCATGCTGAATTCCTGAATCTGAGAGATTTTTAACCGCGTCTCCTGAATCAACGCCTTGCGTTCCCTTGTTTCCGATTCCCCACAGGAGATGCAGGCGAGCCGAAAACCATTGCCGTGAACCTCGATGACGCTCGTGCTGCCGGCCTCCTGTTGAAGGTTGTCGATGTTCTGGGTGATCACCGCTTTAAGAATCCCCATCCGCTCTAGATCGCAAAGCGCCCTGTGGGCCGGATTGGGTTCGGCGTTTTCAAGAGCATCCAGCAGTTCCAGAAAAAAGGGAATCAGTCGTTCCGGATGCCGCGCAAGGGTTTGAATCAGCCCCTCAGTGGTGCCGACCTCCGCGGGATTGAGCCGCTCCCAGACGCCTCCGGGGTCCCGGAACGTGGCGATGCCGCTCTCCGCGGAAATCCCCGCGCCGCAGGACGCGGCCGCTCGAGTGGCGCCGGCCAGGATTTCAGCGGCTTGTTGAATCTCATTTTTTGTGTGCATCACGGCCTCCTTTCGGTGTATAAGGCATTATGCCACAGGTTTTTTAAAGCGTCAAAGGATCATGGATGCAAAACAACCTTGCCGTCTTTTTTGAAAAAGCGGATCGATCCTGACATACGCGAACCCGCGCGGCATTGCATCCGCCGGCAAATCGGAGGTCTTTTTTTTGAAAAAACCGGTTTTCCTGTCGACACTCGAAAAAAGCTGGATTCTCTATGATGTGGGGAATTCCGCATTCGTGCTGGTGATGATCACCACGGTGATGCCCATCTTTTTCAAGGACATCGCCTCGGCCGGGGTTTCCCAGACGATTTCCACCGCCAACTGGGGGTTTGCCAATTCCGCGGCCGCGCTGCTGCTGGCGGTGATGGCCCCTGTTCTGGGAACCTTTGCCGACTATTCGGGGCGGAAAATCAAATTCTTCGCCGCCTTCCTGGGCATCGGGCTGTTGTTCACCCTGCTGCTGACCC
>CAZFWD010000127.1:0-3229 GCA_964522535.1 uncultured Desulfonema sp. | reverse complement strand
CGAAAATAGTGGGTACCCCCGGCAGAAAGGTGGGCTTGTATTTTTTGATGATTTCGATGTTGATCTTCGTTTCCGGCCGCGGAACCAGAATGACCTCGTTGGCCATCCAGACGGAAAAGTTCTGAATGGCCGTGAACCCCGCGGAATGGAAGAAGGGGAAGTTCCCCACCAGCCGATCCTCACCGGAGTTTAATTCCGGAAACCATGCGCGGAACTGCTGGACATTGCAGCTCAGGTTGGCATGGGTGAGCATCACTCCCTTGCTGAGTCCGGTGGTGCCGCCGGTATACAGCAGCGCGCCGATGTCTTCCCACCGGCTCTTATCATCCAAGGGGTCGTCCGGGTATTTTTGGATCAGGTCCTTGAAGACCAGCAGATCGTTGGTGGGCGCGATTTTTCGAACCATCTCCTTTTTGACCAGGGGAAACAGCTGTTTTTTCGGAAAGGGCAGGTAGGAATGGATATGGCAGGCGATAATTTTTTCGATTTTTGTCTGGGATTTTATTTTTTCAATCCGGGGGACCAGAAGGGAGAGGGTGATGATGATCCGCGCGTCGGAATCGTTCAACTGATAGGCCAGCTCCCGTTCCGTATACAGGGGGTTGGTCTGGACCGTGGCGGCGCCGATTCTGAAAACCGCGTAATTGGCGATCACCGCCTGGGGAATATTGGGCAGGCAGACCGCCACCTTGTCTCCCGGCCGAATCCCGATGTCCGTGAGGCAGCGGGCAAAAGCGTTTACCAGCCGGTTGAGCTGTCCATAGCTGATCCTTTTTCCCATATAGTTTAAGGCCCGATGATCCGGAAAGTCGTGGGCGGATCGGGACAGGGCTTCGGAAACGGTCGTTTTTTCGTAGCTGAGATTTTTTTTGACGCCGGGCGCATACGATTTGTACCAGAGTTTTTCCTCCATGATCGACCTCCTTTTTTTTGCAGGCGGCCTGCCTGTTATTTTTGAAGATGGGTCTTTAGAAATTCGGTTTGTTTCTCCAAAGCATCGGCAAGCGCCTTGCCGGTATAGATATCGAAATGCCCGAACGGGTACCGAATCAGAGTGCTGCGGGGCATTTTGTTGGCTGTTTTTTCCACCGCCCCGGCATCGATTAAGGAATCCTTTTCCCCCATCATGATCAGCGCCGGGCATTGAACGCGGTCCGCCACTGAAATGGGCCGGTATGCGGCGAACCTGAGAAGGATTCGTGCGGGACAACGGTTTTCCCAGGTGGAATCCTTTGGGATCAATGCGCTGTACCCCGGATACGATTCCGGGGTGTTCATGACGGCGAACTCGTCCGGCATGCCGATCACCTTGACGTAATGGGGGGATTGAAAGGTCAGGGCGCGGATCATGTCGCGGAGGGCATGGGGGGTGGCCTGCATCAGGTATTTGACCCCCATTTTTTTCGTGGTGGAAATGGCGTCCACAAAGGGGACCTGGGAGATGATGGCCGAGATGCGCGGGTCCTTGGCGGCGGTGACGATGACATGGCCTCCGCTGAAGGAACTCCCCCACAGAGCGATTTTATCCGGGTTGATATTCTGAAGGGATCGCACATGGTCAAGAGCGGCCTTCCAGTCCTGCAGGTGCCGGGTGGGATCCACCAGGTTTCTCGGCTCCCCCTCGCTGTCGCCGAAGCAGCGGTAGTCGAACAGGTAAACCGCCATGCCTTCCGAGGCGAAGCGTTCCGCATAGGCGGGCAGGCCGAAGCCCCGTTCAGCGGCAAAACCGTGCGCCATTACAACAACGGGCGGGGTTTTTATGTTTTCCGGAAGATACAGGTCCCCCGCGCAGCTCAGTTTTTGGCTGGTGAAATCAGAGCGCTGTTTTGTAAAATGATGCGTGCCGGATTTTTTCATTTTTTTCTCCCTGCTTATCGGTTAACAAAGGGATGCCTGTTTTTTATTGAAACCTGTTTTAGCTGAGGCGCGCCACAATGGTTTCCGATATTTTTTCAGCGGATCGCCCGAAAAGCGCCTTCATTTCCAAAAGCTCGAGGTGCTTGTCATCCCATGCGATGCTGTTCTCCAGGACCAGGTTCTTGATATGCTCGTACTTGCCGCCCAGGGCCTTGATTTTGACGGAAAGGCCGACCGCCTCATTAAACGCGATATCCAGCAGCATGAGATGTTCAATGACATTGGGGCGTGACGGATCATCGGATATCATCGGAACCACGAGAATGCTTCGGTCGTCCTTTCTGCCGATTCCGATATACACGTTTCCCCGCGAAACGATGATCCGTTTGGTTCCTTTCAGATGGGGGTCCTGCTCGGCCCGGGAGGTCATGGCGGCGGAGCTGCCGGTCTTTTTAATGACCTGAATGAAGGTCGTGTCCGTGGGCTCTCCCAGCAGGCTCATGCCGGTGATGCGGTACAGGGTCGATCCGTTTATTTTTGAAATAATCGGCTGAAGGTTTTTGATGACCATCACATTGGTGATGGTGAGTTGGTCGGCGCTGAAACCGTTCTTGAGAAGAAGGTCAAAAATGATCCCCTCCACCTTTTCGGTGATGCGGCTGGTTCCCACGGTTACGGTCTTGGCCTGGTGCTTGATGGCGTCTACCGGCCGGGTCAGGCAGTTGATGGATTCGCCCAGGGCCTCAAAGAGCTTGTGAAACATGTTCTTGGCCGTCCCTTTGATTCCGAAATCCAGCTCAAAATCGGACAGCGGAAGCCTGCCGGCCAGATACTTGAGAAGCAGGGTCAGGTTGGTGGCGCCCCTGATGCCGATGGTCGAAGACAGCCGGTTCTCCTCCTGCCGTTTTCGAAACTCGCGGTAGAACCGGATTATTTTTTCCCTGAAGGATTTTTCCAGGGCGATTTCAAAGATATCAAGGTTTTTTTCCGTATAGGCGGTAATCGTGTTCTGCATGTCTTTTTTAAATTCATATAAAAAGCGGGAGCCCTCATTGATGGCCAGGGCGGCGTAGTATCCCCACAGGTGGCCGACCAGGGTGTTTAAGATCGGGGCGAAATGCGCGCTGACCACCGGCACATGAAAAACATCCGCCGCGTAAGGATCAAATCCGTCTTCAAATTCATCGGCGATCACGATCGGCAGGGCTTTGTGAGATCTGAAAATCGCGGTGTCCTTGATGATATCGCCGATGACGCTTCTGCGGGTGCCGGCGGCGCAGATGAAGATCAGGGGCTCGGGGGGCAGGGCCATGTGTTTTTTTTTCTCCCCAAAATCCCAAGAGGTGGGTTTGTAGCACCGCTCCCTGAGCTT
>CAZFWD010000126.1:0-7880 GCA_964522535.1 uncultured Desulfonema sp. | reverse complement strand
TCTCCGGAAACCCGTGAATTTTGCCTCAGGCTCGTCAAGGGGGTGCTGGATCACCGGAAGGAAATCGATCAAATGATTGAAGCCGCGTCCAGCAACTGGAAGATCGGACGCATGGCCGGCGTGGATCGCAATCTGATGCGGATCGCGGTTTATGAAATACTTCATTGTAATGATATTCCCGTAAGGGTGTCGATCAACGAGGCCGTTGACATCGGAAAAAAATACAGCACGGAGGAATCCGGCGCATTTATAAACGGCATCCTCGACAGCATCTGCAAAAGTTATGTGCCGGGGTTTCCCGAGCATCAGGATACGGACATCGAAGAGAATCAGAGCAAGCTCACACTAAAACCAGAATGAGAAGGAGCGCATCATGGAGCAACGGAAGATAATTTTACGAGAGGACGAAATCCCCCGGCAGTGGTACAACATCCTGGCCGACATCAACCTGAACCCGCCGCTGGGCCCGGACGGCAAACCCGTGGGGCCGGAAATGCTTGCCCCGGTGTTCCCCATGAACCTGATTGAACAGGAGGTCAGCACCCAGCGATGGATTGATATTCCGGATGAGGTTCTCAATGTTCTGAACATATGGCGGCCTTCCCCGATGGTGAGGGCGTTCTCCCTGGAAAGGGCTTTGGGCACGCCGGCCCGGATTTATTACAAGAACGAAAGCGTCAGCCCGCCCGGAAGCCACAAGCCGAACACGGCCGTTCCTCAGGCCTACTACAACAAGGTCTTCGGCATCAAACGGATCACCACGGAAACCGGGGCCGGGCAGTGGGGAAGCGCGCTGGCGTTTGCTTGCGCCCAGTTCGGCGTGGAATGCAAGGTCTTCATGGTCCGGATCAGCTTCGACCAGAAGCCCTACCGCAAATCCATGATGGCCACCTGGGGCGCGGCCTGCCTTGCCAGCCCCTCCAACGAAACAAGGGCCGGCCGGGCCGCCCTGGAAAAAGACCCCGATACCCCCGGCAGCCTGGGAATCGCCATCAGCGAGGCCATTGAGGCGGCGGTTACGGACGAAAGCGGGCAGACCCGGTATGCCCTGGGCAGCGTGCTTAATCACGTGCTGATGCACCAGACCATCATCGGCCTGGAGGCCAAAAAACAGATGGAGAAAATCGGCGACTACCCGGACATCGTCATCGGATGCGCGGGCGGGGGCAGCAATTTCGCGGGTCTGGCGCTTCCGTTTGTCTATGACAAGATCCATGGAAAGCAGGTCGAGATTTATCCGGTGGAACCCGCGGCCTGCCCGACCATGACCAAGGCTCCGTTTGTCTATGACCACGGGGATACGGCGAAATACACCCCGTTGCTGGCGATGCACAGCCTGGGGCATGCGTTTGTGCCGCCTCCGATCCACGCCGGCGGACTGCGGTATCACGGCATGGCGCCCATCGTCAGCCAGCTCATCGACGAAGGCATTATGGAACCGAAGGCCGTCAGGCAAGATAAGGTTTTTGAGGCGGGGGTGCTGAGCGCCCGGACCGAGGGGATTATCCCCGCTCCGGAAACCAACCATGCCCTGGCCACGGTGGTGGAGGAGGCCTTGAAAGCCAAGCAGGAAGGCAAGGAAAAGGTGATCCTGTTCAACTTCAGCGGGCATGGGCTCATCGATATGACCGCCTATGACAACTATTTCGCGGGAAAGATCAAAAATATCGAGCTGCCCGAGGCGGAAATCGAAAGGGCCGAGGCCGAATGCGCCGATTATCCGAAACCGCAGCATCTGAAGCATAAATAAAAGGGGTTTGCCGGGAATGAGGGACCGGAGCATCGAAGATTTGGAACGACGCTGCCCGCGGCTGGGCAGCGTCATTTCCTTTCGTTACTGCCTGATCAGCGGAGAGGACGACCTGCCCTGCTGGAAGATATTCGACTGCTGGTGGGAGTCCTTTGATGTGGACGGCTACCTCAAGCAAAACCTTCCGGAAGCGCTGTACCATCAGCTCAAGGCCGCGGCCGAGCGGCCAAAAAACAAACTCGGCAGCATCATCGAGATGATCCATCAGGCGAAAAATCAAAGCCGGGAGTGATGGAATGTTGTTTCTGCCAAGCCATTCAAGACAAGGAGCACGCCATTGATTATCAAGGAACTGGCGGTGGGGCCGATCATGGCCAACTGTTTTATTGTAGGATGCGAGCGGACCCGCGCCGCCGTGGTGATCGATCCGGGGGATGAGGCCGACAGGATCCTGATGTCCCTTGCCGAAGCCAAGCTTTCGGTAACATATATTTTAAACACCCACGGGCATTTTGATCATGTCGGCGCGAACCGACGGATAAAAGAGGTCACGGGCGCCGAGATCCTGATTCACCCCTTAGATGCGCCCATGCTGGAAGCCCTGTCCGAGGCCGCCGCCGCCTTCGGCCTTGCCGTCGAAAACTCACCGGCAGCGGATAAATACCTCCAGGAGGGGGACCAGATCGCCTTCGGGGATATTCGTCTGAATGTGCTGCACACGCCGGGGCATTCCCCCGGCGGGGTTTCTTTTCACACCGACGGGGGGGTGTTTGTGGGGGACACCCTGTTTGCCGGCTCCATCGGACGCACGGACTTTCCCGGCGGCGACTTTCATACCTTAATCGCCAGCATCAGGACCAAGCTTTTTCCCCTGGGGGATGAAACCGTGGTCTACACCGGGCACGGCCCCTCCACCACCATCGGCCGGGAAAAGCGAAGCAATCCCTTCCTGCAAATGGCATAACCGGCGCTCTTTCGACCCCTACCGGTCAAGAGCGGCCGGATCCACAAAATCAAGCTTGAGCTTTTTTAAGGTTTTGGGCGTGGGAATCCCGTTTTCATCCCAGCCGCGAATCTTGTAGTATTTGGGAAGCATTTTGCCCAAAGGAACCTTGGTTTTGTTTTTTCCGGGAATCAGGGGCTCATCGGTAAACCGCTTGGCCAGGGAATCCTGGTCCTTGCCGATGCCCTCCCTCAGGTTAAACAGCCGTTCCAGGTTGTAGCCCCGGTCCCCGGCCCGAAGAAAAAGCCCGAAGTTCATCTTCATGCCGGTGGCCAGCCGGATCAGTTTGGAGTGCGGCAGCATGGGCAGGTTCAGTTTGATCAGAAACGGAGGGGCCTTCAGCATCAGGGTCAGCATAAACCAGCTGTAGGTCAGCATCTTGGTGACGATCCAGGAGGCGATCTTCATGCCGGGGAGCTTGTAGGCGATGCCGGGCACAAAGGTAAACGCGGTGAACAGGCAGTTTCCCCCGGCGCTGATGGCGGCCATCAGGTTCTGGTTCAGGATCGTCCAGCTCGGTTTGGACCGGTAGTGATGGGGGTCCAGGGTCGCGGGGCCGGTGACCTCAAAGTAGACCACATATCCTCCGTCCAGGTGACAGGCCCCCCGGTTGGCCGTGGCATACCCCAGGGCATGGCCGGTCGCGGCCCTGGGGGAGTAACCCGCGACCTCAAGTCCTTTGGAATGGGCGGCAAACTCCTTGCCGCCGTATTTTTCGGATAAAAACCGCACCCCTTCGGCCAGATCGTTTCCAATGCCCTTGCGATGGGCGATCTGCTCGATCAGCTCGGAGATGTTTTCCTTTTTCCCGAACGCAATCCCATTGTCCCACAGTCCCTTCTCGTTGAGCTCCGCGCAAAACCCCAGCACGTTGCCGGTGGTAATCGTATCGAGACCCACCAGGTCCAGTTCATAGTTCCAGCGGATCAGGGCCTCCATGTCATCAATCATAAGGTTGGAGCCCATCAAACACAGCATTTCGTATTCCGGCCCCTTGATTTCCTTTCCGTCCAGTTCGACCAGCCTGCCGCACTTGATTGGGCAGGAGGGGCAGCCGAAATTTTTTTTCAAAAAATCATTTGCCAGCCGTTCCCCGCTGATACGGTGCGCCCCTTTAAAAGATCCTCTGGAAAAATTCCGGGTGGGTAGAGCGTTTTTTTCATTTAAAATACTGAGAAACGCCGCAGTGCCCAGCCTGGGGGCGACATCCCCGGTGACCGGATGCCCCTTCAGCAGGTTGGTCCATTTTTTGATTCCGGCCTTAAATTTTTCAGGGCGATCAATCTCGATTTTTTTTCTACCGTTTACCACCATGGCTTTTAAGTTTTTGGAGCCCATGACCGCGCCCATGCCGCACCGGCCATGCACCCGGTCCCCGGATACGACCACGGCATACTTGACCCGGTTTTCGCCGGCCGGGCCGATGACGATCTTGCCTCCTTTCCCCATGGCCGCCTGGGCCTCTTCGGTGTTTTTTCCCCAGAGGTGGTCCGCGGGCTGGATCTGGATTTCGTCCTCGTTGATGTCGATATAAACCGGGGTTTCGGCCTTTCCGCGGATCACGATGCCGTCCCATCCGGCGTGTTTCAGATGCATGCCGAAGCTTCCGCCGCTGTTGGAATGGCCGATGCCGCCGGTGAGCGGGCTTTTGGCCGAGATGTCGTACCGGCTGGTGGACGGCGCTCCGGTGCCGGTCAGCGGGGAGGTCATGACGACCAGGATGTTGTCGGGAGACAGGGGATCCACCCCGGGCGAAAGCGCATCCCAGAGGATCTTGGTGCTTAAAAACCGACCCCCCAGAAACCGCTCCCGATCCGTATCGGAGAGCGGATACTCGCCGCTTTTTCCGTCTGTCAGGTTGATATCGAGAATTTTTCCCATATACCCTTTAAATTTGCTTGACATGATGGTTCCCCCTTGTCGGCCTTTTCAGTGGTTTGACGCTTGTGAAATAAAATTTCTTATAATCTTTAACACAGGGTGCGACCTGATGCCTACAAAAAAATTCATTGTGAAAGAGTATAGTAAAGAGTATGGCATTGACGTAAGGGATATTTTTTATTAATATACAATAAAAATTTCATAAATTACAAGCGTGGTATCTTTTTATGGCTAAAACAGTTCAAAAATTCTATTCATCAGGCGTTTTTCCAAGTTATAAGAACCCGCCTGTTAACGAAGTTGTTTGTGGGATGCGGTTTCATACTCCTGATAAGCTTCGCATACCCCATATAGGTCTTCTTTGGGAAAAATTTCACACTGATTATCCGATCATCCAACATGCCCCTCCGATAACATCAGTTAAAGGTGAAATGTTGGTAGATGCGGCAACAGGAATGCCCTTACCGCGAGTATGGTTTATAAACAAATCGGATGATCAGTTGGTACAATTTCAGTTCGATCGATTTTATTTCAATTGGCGAAGAAGACAAAACGACTACCCTCGATATGACCACGTCATCAAGAATTTCGAGAGCGTGATGAATAACATCACAATTTTTTTTGATGAATTTGAGTTCGGCGAGCTTACGCCGATCGAGTATGAACTTAGCTATATCAACCATATCTCAAAGGGACAGGGGTGGAACACGGTAGATGACCTTCCGAAAATATTTTCGGATTATGCTTGGGAAAAAACTAAAAAGCGGTTTTTACCGAAACCCGAAAAAGTTGCTTGGCAAAAAGAGTTCCTTTTGCCGGAAGACAAGGGGCACTTGATCGTCAGTTTAAAACAAGCTATACGAACTGAAGACAAAGCTCCTTTGCTTGTTCTTGAATTAAAAACGAGAGGAATTAATGAATCAGCGGTAAAAGATAGAATGCGTGAATGGTTTGACTTAGCACATGAATGGATTGTTCGGGGGTTTACTGATCTAACTACCCCTGAAATCCAAAAAATATGGGAGCGAGAAAAAAATGCCTGAGGTTGATTCCTATAAAATACTTAACGGGTCTGATCCAACACAAATCTCCAGCTTTGTTTATGGACGGCAATCAATTGAAGATAATTCCCCCAGTGATCAACCATATACGGGAGCATGGTTTTTGTTAGAAAAAAAAAATCCAAAAATGCCTGGTTATATAAACACGCCATTCGTTAACCAAGGGGAATCTGAGATTTTCATTATTGATTTGCCTGAAAGCCAAGATACGATTACACAAGAGAGCCTGCTTAAAAGCGAAGAGAATCAAGTACAAGAATTAATTTTTCGGATTAAAAAATCGCTATCTATTTCCTATCAGGAAAGATTGGCAAATAGGCTTCTCACTTTATTTAAAGATGCAAAGGAAGAAGATCCTGACTGTGTTGGAATATCGGCTGAATCGCTTCAAAATTTCTTTAATTTTCTCCAATTCCATTCCAAGATAAAATGCCCTACTATTTCTTTAACACCCGACTACAACATCTATTCTTCTTGGAGGAACGAACAGAATCGGGTATTCAGTATTCATTTTTTGCCGGATGGCGAAGCGCGCTTTGTTATATTCAAACCGAATGCAAGGCATCCTAAACGGAAGATCAGAATTTTTGGAGTAGCAACAACTGATGTTTTGATGGAAACGGTGGCTCCTCATGATATAGAAGACTGGATTTCAGCGTGAAAGGTGATCAGATACCGGATTCAGACCACATTGGTCGATTTTGCGGGCCTGGACAAGTCGCAGATGGACAAATTCAGGCCGGCGCTTTTATGTTGAGATCAGATGAAAAATACTTGTCTGTAAATTGGTTGGAATATCTAAATTGCTCAAACAGAGAAAACGAAATTGTTGAAATTCGAAACATTTATTCTGCAAAATTAAAAGTTGGAGCCCGTGCTAAAATAGCTGTTTTAAATGTTGGTGAGGTCCGTGAAAAGGTTTTAACAGAAAGTCCGGATAGAAGAAATATCGATATCCTTCATGATCCCGAGGATAAGGACCCTTCCCACAGCGGAATATATAACTTAAAACAAGATGATGAACTGATAGCTGAGTTGATTCTTGAAACAGTCCATGACCGTGAGGTTTATCCCGCTCGCATATTGAAGTAATAGTGATATCTCGACACACCACTCTATTCTGTCAAATCAAGTATGATGGGCCTGTAAAATTGAACTTTTGGAGGTGCCAAATTGGCATGTCCAGTTTAAGGTCCAGATGTCACGTCGGATGAGATGCACCTGGTACTTTGAAGAAAACTCATTTCCCCTGATACCGCGGCTCCCGTTTCTCCTTAAACGCCCGCGGGCCTTCTCTGGCGTCCTCGCTCAAAAACACGGGAAACCCGATTTCAATCTCCTTGGCCAGGGCCTGGGCCATGGGAAGCCCGATGCCGGAAAGCACGCATTGCTTGATCGCCTTTACCGCCAGGGGGCCGTTTTTGACGATGATCCTCGCGATCCGTTCGGCCTCGGCCATCACCTGATCCCCGGGAACCACCCGGTTGATGAAGCCCAGCCGAAAGGCCTCTTCCGCGTCGATCAGCTCGCCGGTCAGCAGGATTTCCATGGCCCTGGCATAGGGCATCTGCAGGGGGAGTTTCACGGTGGAGCCCATGAGCGGAAGGATGGACCACTTGACCTCCTGAAGCCCGAATTTCGCTCCCTGGGCCGCGATGCGAATATCGGTGCCGTAGAGGATCTCAAACCCGCCGGCAATGGCCATGCCGTTGATGGCCGCGATCACCGGTTTATACAGGTCAAACTCCCGAAGGATTGCCTGCTGCAGAAGCTGCGGATTTCTATGGACAGTCTTGTCCACCTCGGTCTCCGGCTTTCGGGCGCCGGTAAACAGCGGAATCAGTTTGGCCAGATCCGCGCCCGAGCAAAACACCTGATCCCCCGTGCCGGTGAGAATGGCGCACCGCAGGCCGGGATCGTCCCGGTAGTCCTTCCAGGCGTCCGCCAGCGCGATCACGGTCTCCGGATCAAAGGCGTTTTTCGCTTCCGGCCGGTTGAAGCGAATATAGGCGATTTTATCTTTTTTTTCGTAGATCAGGGGCATTTGGGTTTCCTTTAAAAATTGACACAATCGTAAAAAGCCCACTGTGAGCGAGATTGAGGCTTTCGGGGAAACAAGCGGTTTGTATTGAAGGCGTTAAAAATTGCAAGCTGTCTGAGGCGCTTGCGCCGAGTTCTTGCAATT
>CAZFWD010000125.1:0-6231 GCA_964522535.1 uncultured Desulfonema sp. | reverse complement strand
GGCGGGTCGTGGTTTCGGGTTTCCCATAAATCGAGATGCGTTAAAATAAATGACCCTGGCTGTGTTGGCTCTTACTCATGTGAAGATGCGGGTTGAAGTTTAAAAAATCGCCGAAGGTCTGAACCGCAATCACGCCGCCGGGGACCGCGTCGTCATATGAAACCCCGGCTTTCAGATAGGCAGACAGGACTTTCCAGGCGCGCCGGGAAAGCGCCCTCTGTGGTGAAAATTTTTTAAAAATCAGATAAGTTGCTTTCCGCAAAAATGCCGCAAAGCCGAATAAACCGCTTTTTACGAAACCCTCAGGGTAGAGATGTCGGGTCTTCTGTGGGGCAGAAAGTAGCGCATCTCATGGCTTCTCACTCTGTTTAGGTCTTCCGCCTTCAGGTCCGCAACGATCATAGACTCATCCTTACCGGCGTATGAGGCCATGACCTCGCCGGAGGGCCCGATCACCAAAGCGACGCCCGGGAAGAATAGCCCTCTGCCGTTTTCTCCGCAGGGGTTGCAGGCAATGACAAAGAGGCCGTTGTCAAACCCCCTTGCCGGCAGGTGCCGCATCCAGGAGGCCATTTTTTCTTTTGGGGTTTTTCCAGGTGAGGCATGGGGAATAAAGATCGCATCCGCGCCGGCTAAAGCCATTTTCGTCGCAAGCTCCGGAAAATGGGCGTCGTAACAGAGCTGAACCCCAAAGGTCAGCCCTTCGGCCGTAAACATGGGGACCTCGTCTCCGGCCGTGAAGACGCCTTTTTCCGGGGGCGCTAGGTGGAGCTTTCGGTAAATGCCGGAAATGCCGTCTGGCGTGATCCAAAGATGGCTTGCAAAGACCTGGTGGTTCCGGTTTATTTCGGCAATCCCGGCTAAAATCGTGATGTCTTTTTTTCTGCATAGAGCCAGGAGATAATCGGAGGAGGGGCCGGGAACGGTTTCAGCGAAATCTTTTATTTCCGAATGGGGATGGTATCCGGTGATGGAGAGCTCCGGAAAGCAGATCAGCGCGGCTTTTTTTTTATGCGCCGCATGAATCCAGTGTGTCATTTTTTCAAGGTTTTTTTCGGTTTCGCCCGGCCGGGAATTTAAAACCACAGCGGCGATTCGAATATCCTTCATAATCCGTCTCCGATGGGTGCAGAAATGAGGTCTCAAACGCCTATGTGTTATAACTCGAAATGGGCTTTTATCTTAAAGACCTTGGTCGCGGGCAGGCTGATGATCTCGAGCCCTCCTGTTTTTTGTGAAATCTCGGAAAGGTATTGATCGATCAGCGCCATGGACGGGGCGATAAAGGTGAACCAGAGGTTGTAGGCGTTTTCTCGAAGATAGCTGTGGGTCACCCCCGGGTACGCGCCGACGGTTTTTGCAACGGCCTCGATTTTCTCCGCCGGAACCCTGGCGGCGCAAAGGGTGCTGACAAAGCCGAGTTTTGCAGGAACAAAGTTGCCGCCGATACGCCGAATGATTCCCTGCGCCTTTAACCGGTCCACCCGGCGGATCAGTTCATCCTCACTCAGGTGAAGCCCTTTTGCGAGCTCAACGTAGGGCCTTGAGACAGCGGGGAAATCGGACTGGATTCGGTTGAGTATGGCCCTGTCGATGCCATCCATCTTCGGCATGGGGGTTACGCCTTCAACAGGCGGATGTTTACGGTTCGCGTGCGCGGGCCGTCGAATTCACAGAAGAAGATTCCCTGCCAGGTGCCTAATACAAGGCGGCCGTTTTCCACCGCGACGCATTGGGATACCCCGATCAGGCTGGATTTGATATGGGCTGCGGAATTCCCCTCCGCGTGGCGGTAGTCCGCCTTCCAGGGAACAATGGTGTTTAAAATTTTTAAAATATCCGCCTTTACCGAGGGATCTGCGCTTTCATTGATGGTGACCCCCGCGGTGGTGTGGGGCACATACAGCATGCAGACCCCTTGCTGCAAGCCCGATATGCTCACCTGTTCCTGCACCCCGGCTGTGATGTCAATCAGTTCGGTTGTGTTTTGCGACCTGACGGTAAGCTTCACGGTGTTTTCCCCGGTCTGACAAAAAAAGCCCTGCTGGGAAAAAGCAGGGCTTTCCATCACTTCGTACGCGAACAAAAGGCAGACTTACACACACCCGGTCGGCTTCGGCAGCCCGGCCATTTTACATGCCCCTTTACCCGGTCCGGACGGGAAAAGCTCATAGATGTGTTTCAGCTTGAACCCGGTCAGCTTGGAAAGGATGCGGACCATCGGCGCGATTCCGTTTTTCTTATAGTAGTCCTGAAGCACTTCAATGACCTTGTGGTGCTCTTCGTTCAGCTCTTCAATCCCTTCCTCTTTTTTGACCCATTTCATCCAGGTTTCGTTGAAGTTTTCAAAACTGTCGATAAAACCGTCTTCATCTACGTTAAATGTGTGTCCTTCAAACTCAACTGTTGGCATTGAAAAATCCCTCCTTTACCACTCAAAATTTAAAATTGTTACTTGGCTTATCTCCTGCCGGTTATTTTACAATCTTATTGTAAAATTTAAAGCTATATAAGAATTTTTTTATTGTCAATATGAAATTTAAATGCCGGGACTGTTGCGGGTCACCACCGGCCCGCCCTGCCATTCGGTTGATTAGGGCTTCACCCCTCGACATCATCACATTCTAAAATTCCTTGGGCATTTCATTGAGCTGGGCCAGGGTGAACACCGGGCCGTCCTTGCACACAAACACCTTTCCGATGTTGCAGCGTCCGCAGATGCCGATTCCGCATTTCATTCGGTTTTCAAGGGACATGATAATATGATCATGGCTGTAGCCGAGGTTTTCTAAGACCGGTTGCGTGAATTTGATCATGATCGGCGGTCCGCAGACAATGGCAAAGGTCTTTTCATCCCCTGCAGGTGCCTTTTTTTCGGTAATCGTGGGGACAAACCCGGTGTTGAAGGTCCAGTTGGGGTCATCGGTGGCGTCCACCGTGATGTGCATATGGATGTCATCCCGCTGCGCCCATGCCTTCAGCTCCTCCTTGTACAGCAGCATGCCCGGAGATCGGGCGCCGTAGATCACATGGATATCATTGAATTTCGATCGGTTTTCAGGGGAGAGCATGGTGATGACGGAGGAGCGCAGGGTGGTGAACGCAAACCCGCCGCCGATGATCACCAGGTTTTTGCCCTCCAGGGTTTCCCAGGGAAAGCTGTTGCCCAGGGGCCCTCGAATCCCCATGATGTCCCCTTCTTTCATGGCATGAAGATGGGCGGTGACCTTTCCGGTTTTAAACACCGTAAACTTGACAAACCCTTTTTCCGTGGGGGATGAGGCGATACCGATGGGGATTTCCCCGACCCCGGCCACGGAAAGCTCCGCAAACTGTCCGGAGCGGTAGGCAAATTTAGCCTCATCCTCGGGCCGAACAAAGACGAATTTAAAGGTTTTAAGGCTGTTATCTTCGGTTTCGGTGGTGATTTGATCGATGCGCACCGGATACGGTAAGTATGGATTTTGCACGGTTATGATTCCCCCTTTGCTATGACGATGCCGCCGCGCTGCTGGCACAGGCATCCGGCTCGAAGCTGTTCATTCGGTTGCAGATCCGTCGAATGTCGATATTGACCGGGCAGGACCGAATGCATCGCCCACATCCCACACACTGAATGCCGTTATCGTATTTATCCACATAGTATTTCAGTTTATGCATAAACCGTTGTCTCACCCGTTCGTATTTTTGCGGCCTGGGGTTGTGGCCGGACGCATGAAGGGTAAACAGCGGGAACATGCAGCTGTCCCAGTTCCGCATCCGCACGCCCGTCTTTCCAAAGGTCTCGTCCTGAATATCAAAACACCAGCAGGTGGGGCAGACAAAGGTGCAGGTGCCGCAGTTGATGCAGGCAAAGGCCTCTTCCTCCCAGAACGGGGCGTCATAGAGTTCCAGTATGGTTTTATTCTTTAAGTTTTCCGTATGCACCACCGAGGTGACGGCCGACTCGGCCTTAGCCTTCAGGGTTTCAATCCGGGCGGCCGCCTTCTCGTCCGCCGGACTGTTCCACCCGGCGGCCGTCATGAAGGCTTCCCCCTTGGGGGTGAGGACATCGGCATAAAACCGTTCCCCGTCTTCAATCAGAAGCAGGTCCAGCCCTTCCGTACCAAAGGGGCCGGTGCCGGCGCTGGTGCAGAAACAGGTATGGCAGGGGGTTGCGCAGGCCAGCCCGATAAAGGTCGTCGCCTCGTATGCCCTGATCCAGTAGGTATCCTGAAACTCCGGGGTGTCGAAGTTGCGGCGCACGATCGGAAAGGAAAGCGCATCGCAGGGCCGAATCCCGATGACGGCCCTTAAGGCGTCATCGGCTTTGACGTCTTTTAAAATGCGACAGTCTTCCCGGGACTCATCCAGGCTGTAGGTGAACATCACCTCGGACTGGGGAAAGACGATGGATTTGGGGGAAAGCCGGGTGTTTTTAAATTGAAGATCAGGCAGTTGTCCCTTATCCAGGGCCCTGAACTCGTAATCCTCTTTTTCCTTCACCGGTCCGTATACCCGGTAGGCGGTTTTTGCCCTCTCGATCCCGGCGGCCCAATCTTTTTTGTTGATTTGAATGCGCTTCATCATGTTTACCCTTGTCGAAATAGTTATGCCCTGATGATAAATTCTTCAGGATCATTGGGTTTAAAGGTATCCAGAGGGGGCCGCTGGTCAAGGGTGAGGCCGGCTTCCCATCCATAGAGTTCCAGGCAGTCCTTGTTCAATTTTTTGGTAAACTCTCGAACCTTGATTCCCATGGGGCAGGCCGTTTCGCAGGCGCCGCAGTCCGTACACCGGCCCGCGCAGTGGTAGGCCCTGAGAATATGGAAGGTTTTGATATCGACCGGGTCCTGGCTTTTTCCCACCCACTGGGGCCTGGACTCATCCACAAAGCAGGTGGGGCAGTAGCACAGGGGACAGGCGTTCCGGCAGGCATAGCAGCGAATGCAGGTGGAGATGAGATCGTCAAAATAGGCCTGTTTTTCCGCAGGGGAAAGCGCCTCGATTTTTTTGACCGAGGCATAAGGATCCGCAACTTTCTGTTCCTCGACCGGATCCGCGACCAGCTCGTCATGAATGACCGGGTTGCGATGGGTGCAGGTAACGCAGTTGTCCCGCAGCACCTCCAGCCGGGGGATGGTCTTTGAGAAGCCGTCTCCCGAAACAGTCAGGGTATCCCCGGTTTCTTCGACCGCCGTGATTTCATTATCAAACATGGCGCTAACCTTATGACGGTCGATCATGCCGGTGCACGGGACCCCGATGATGTATACCTGTTCCCGTTTAATCTTGTTTTCAATGATATGGGTGACGATGTTTCGGGAATCGCATCCCTTGGCCACGATGCCGATGCGCTCCTTGCGGTCGGTGAGGTAGTTGGCCAGGTTCAGGCTGCAGAAGCTGTCCCAGATCAGTTCTTCCGCAGCCTCAGGCGAGGTCACCATGAAAGGCTGATGCATCAGGGGAAGGCTTCCTTTTCGATATCCGATCACCATATCGACCCTGCCCTCGGTCAGCAGGCGTTTGGCGATCTCTCTGATTTTATCCGTGTATGCTGTCATTTTAATCGGCCTTGGGTTTGGTTTTGGCGTAGGCCTTGTTGGACTCTAAGGCTTTTACCTCATCGGTGATTTTTTTCACCACGTTGACGAATTTGGTGGATTCGGCCGATGACACCCATGAAAAATGGAGACGCCCCGGCTCGATGCCGGTGTGCTCCAGCAGGTTTTTCATCAGGGCGAATTTACGGCGGGCGTAGTAATTACCATCCAGGTAATGGCATTCGCCCGGATGTCACCCGGACACCCAGACCGCGTCCGCTCCCTGCCGCAGGCCGGCCAGAATGAACTTGGGGCTCATGCGACCGGTGCAGGGGATGCGAATGACTCGAATGTTTGAGGGATACTCCATTCGGCTGACGCCGGCGAGATCCGCCGCGCCGTAGCTGCACCAGTTGCACAGAAAGCTCAGGATCTTGGGTTCATTTTCAGCCATTTTTTATTACCTCTCCTTGTTTACATCGTCTGCGTCGATACGGCTGCTTGGGTCCATGGGTTATTGCACCGCCGCATCCAGTTCAAATATTTGGGAAAAGATCTGATCCGTGTCAAACCCTTTCAAATGAATCGCGCCGGAGCGGCAGGAGGCCACGCATAGCCCGCATCCCTTGCACAGGACCGGGTTGATGTCCGCCTTTCCCGCAAACCGGCCCCCTTCGGCGAGGGAAGGGGCGGAGAAGGGGCAGATCGC
>CAZFWD010000124.1:0-10636 GCA_964522535.1 uncultured Desulfonema sp. | reverse complement strand
GTTTGCAAATATCCTAAAAAAAAACGGTTGTCTGTCAAATGGTTTCTGCTATTGCATCCTTTTAGTTTCCAATCAAAAAAAGCAAAAACAGTGCCACACCCTCAGATTGCGTATCGATTTGTTATCACCCGCAAATAAAATCCGAACCGGTTTTATTTGCCATATTTATGAGCAAATAAAACCATCTGTAATGTTTATAAAAATTTTATTTTTGGAATCGGTTGCCGTGCCTGTTTTTCATCAGAATTGATTTAAAAAAATCGCTGGATGGAGTGAGCGGCCAAAATTTTTAAGCGAGTCTTTTGGTTTTATGTATACTTAAGTGCACATGAATACACAAAAATATACCCTTGATCGCTGCGCAATTTTTACTGAAACCCGTCGGTTTCATCATTTGGATGTTTGAAACCCTGCAGCTTAAAACCCCGGCTGATAATGGCTTGACATCTTCGATGGGTTTCTGGTAGGTAGCGGCATAAACTGTTTCCGATTGAGAGCCGGGTTCGAACCCGTCGCAAGGGGGTCGCATGAAAGAAGCCGAAGAGAAACAGGGTATTGAGACGACCCGGAAATACCTTGCCCTTGTGTCGATGATCGAGGGCATTCAGAACCGCTTAAAATATTCCGAGCCTGTTTACATCCTGTTGAATCTTATTGTATTCTTCGGACTGATCAATTTTTTTGGTCATACCGTCGGCAGGGTCGGCAGGCCTGAAGCCCATATTCACATCCTTTTTATCTTTTTTTGTCATGTGATCGGGCTGTTTATGAATACGCACTGGGCGGCCGCTTCCGCGAGGCTGCACCTGAAGCTTAAGCTGCGCTATTTTCAGGCGCGGTTTTTGGAGAGAAGGCTGAATCGTAGCGGGGAATTTATCCTCTCAGACGAGGAGCTGTTTTTCGACCCTGAAACCGGAAGGCTGGAAAGCCCGGATGGAAAAGAGACCCTTTTTTATCCGAAAAAGGGGTTTCTTCGCATGGACGGTTTTGTCGGTTCCGCCAGACCCAGGGTGCTCTCCCTGGTGCTTCCTCTGCTGTTCTTCATCCTTTACCTGGTATCCCTGATCGTCTTTGTCATCTTCCTGTTTCGATAACCGTCCCTTCAGCTTCGGCTTTCAAAAAGCGCCCTATCGAATATACTTGGTAAAGGTGTTCGTATTCTCGTCCCAGCGTTCGTTGGGGGTTTGATAGTGTTTGGGGCACCTGGCACTCCGGTCAATAACCTCCACCGTGATGATGTCATTGACATCGCCGGTGATGCTTACGGGGTTTAAGGTCGCCACGCCCAGCTCCTCAAATGTCGGAAGAGCGGTTCGAGTGGGTACGCTGAAATAATCCGTGAGGGCCGAGGCCACCGAATTGGCGTCACTTTCTGCTTGGGTACAAAAACCGTTATCGCGAAAGCTGATGTAGTTGGGAATGGCGATGGCCGCAAGAAGCCCGATAATGGCGATGACGATCATCACCTCCAGCAGGGTAAAGCCGCTCGTATGGTGTCGATAATTTTTTAACAACACTTCGCCCCCCCTATTTTAAAAATACATCCCGGATCCGGTTTTCTGTTAACCGTCAAGAATATCTATATAAAAAGCCGGATTGACATGTGTTTCATGCAACCCGGCGGTCTTCTTGAGATCCGTGGCTTTCCGTCACCATCTCGCGATGGTTTTGGCTGTTTTCAAATCAGCTCATTGCTGTCGTTAAAGCAACAATGCAAAAAATATACCTCATCTAAATGCGCTGAAGGATTTTATTATAACTTCCTTATTTTTAAATTAAATAATTTTATTTGGGGGGATTCGGGTTCCGGATGAAACCGAAGGATCGATTACAAAAATTGGCAGCAGGAACAGATTTTGTCAGGCCGGACAAGGGTGTTTATGTAATAAAAAAAGGTTAGTCAAAACTTGACATGCAGGCTGTTTTATGCGATACATCAAGATATTGAAGGCAAGTTCTTCCATCATATCCATATCCATCAGAAAAACGACCACCCCTTCCTGCTTTCCCGGTTCAGGGCAGAGGATATCAACAACCTGTTTATGGATGACACCCATCTGAAGGAGGCGCCATGACCACGACCAGACACCATCTTGTTTTTCGCGTGTTTCTGCTGTTGATCCTTGCGGTATGGGCCGCCCTGGCCGTCGCCTCCGCTGCCTCGGCCAGGCCAGCGGCCGTCACGCTTTTTCCCCAGGGCGCCAAGGTGACCGAACAGATCACCGCCGATGTCATAGCCGACGGCGACCGGGTTTATGCGCGCTTTTTCCTTCCCATTCACGCGGCGAAAGACACCCTGACGGTCCAGATTCCGTCAAATGCCGGAATGGTTCTTCTGGGCGTGAATATGGATCTGCAGGCCATCGAGGCCGCGGACCGCATCGCGGAACTCAAAAAACGAATCGGGGAACTCAACCTGGAAAAATCCCGGATTGAATCCAACATCAAGGCCCTTTCCACCACCGTGGCCTACTGGGAGCATCTGAGCAAGAACCTGACGGAAACCATTGATTCCGTTGAAAAAATCGGCGAGGCCATCCGCAAAGGGATCGCAGATGCGGCATCGGGAATCCTTCCCCTGCAACAGGCGATGGAACCGATCGCGGACGAGATCGCCTCGGTCCGAAAGGAAATCGACAACCTTACGGGCCGGGCTGAAAAACGATGGCAGACCACGGTGTTCTTTAATAAAAAAACCGCAGATACGATCAGCCTGATCTGCGCCTATCATATCGTCAACTGCCGGTGGCGGCCGGTTTATGCCTTAAACGCCCGGCCGGAAAAATCCGATATCGCCTTTTCCTGGTATGCCGACATTTCTCAGGAGACCGGCGTCAACTGGGAAAACGTCCATTTGTCCGTTGCCACGGCCCCGGCCCGGCCCCGGCCCGAGCCGCCGCAACTGCGGCCCTGGATCATTCAGCCGCGAGAAGCAGTTTATCCCTTGCGAATGAAATCGGAACGGGCCCTGATGCAGGCTCCCGCGGCCATGGACACGGTCTCCGTCCAGGAAGAATCCTTTGCCGGTGTCCCACCGGAGCCGGAACGCCAGGAAGGTTTTTTATTCGACACCTATGACCTGGGCCGGCATACCGTCCCGTCGGGGGAAAACCGCCAGATCGTCGTGAGCACAAAATCCTGGAAAGCCGATTTCCAGTACCTGGTCCGTCCCTACGAGGACCGGGAGTCGTTTCTGTTCGCCCAGGTCGTCCCGGGCGACGACGACTTCGTTCGCCTGCCCGAGGGCAAGGCCACGTTCTTAATCGACGGGGCCATGGTAACGGCCCGGTCGTTTTCCCTTTTTGATCCGGAAACCAAGCTTTTTTTCGGCTCTGATCCGGGGCTCGACGTGAAATTCGACGTGGTGGAAAAAAAATCCGACGAAAAAGGCCTGTTCGGGGGCAAAAAGGCCTACCGTTGGCACTGGCGGCTCACCCTGGTCAATCGCAAGTCCCATGATGTGACCGTTGTCGTGGAAGACGCCCTCCCCCAGATCCGCGACGGCCGCATCACTCTGGATGAAAAAATCATCGGCCCGGCCCCGAAAAAAGAGGCGGACCGCCTCGCCTGGACCCTCAAGATCCCGGTGGGAAAGGAAAAAGTGCTGGAATACGGGTTTGCCGTCACCTACCCGGCAGACATGGACCTTTCCTTCGGGGGACGATGATTTAAAAATCATTATTGTCCAAGAACGCTTATTTTAAAATTTCACTATGAAATCAGTAAACCAACCGTCACTCATTTTTCAGGAAACCAGGGGATAAACGCGCTGGTTTTTGACACATAAGCCTGGTATTCCGGGTTGTCGCCGAATTCCGTCTCCTCCATCAGGGTGACGCCGGTCAGCTTTAACAGGGTGTAGGTGATCAGAATCGGACTTATAATGGTCCAGAATCCCCGGGGCACGGACAGCACCATAACGAAAATTCCCCACCACATCAAAGACTCGCCAAAATAATTGGGATGCCGGCTGTACCGCCACAGGCCGGAGGTCATTATTTTCCCTTTGTTTTTGGAATTTTTGATAAAATTTGACAGTTGCCGGTCTGCGGTGGATTCGATGATAAATCCCGCGATCCAGATCAGTGTGCCGGCATAATCCCATAGGGTCAGCCGGGCGGGAGACGCAAAGATCTGACCGTATTGCACACCCAGCGCGATGAGCCATTGAAACAGGGCCTGGACCAGAAACACCTTAAACAGGCTGATGAACCAGAAGTTCGGCCCGTGCTTTTCCCGCCAGGCGGCATATCTTGAGTCTTCGCTTTTCCCTGCGTTGCGGGCGTGCAGATGAAGAAACAGCCGCAATCCCCAGAGCGTCACCAGAGCCGTCAGGACGATTTTCCGGCCGATGAAGCCCTCGGTGTTGAAAAAGGTCAGCCAGGCAATCAGAACAAATCCGAGCCCCCAGAAACTGTCCGCAATGGTTACGTTCCGGCGGATCAGACTGATCACCCATCCGATGGTCATAAAGGCGGCGGCGGCCGCAAGGTTGATTGCGAAAAGCAAAAGGCTGGTTTCCATTTTAAACCTCCCGGGTGGCGATCGAGTGAAACATCATAAGTTGAAAGTGAGTTGAAGTTCGAAGGTTGATTAACCTCTTGCCAGGGGATCGTAAAACGCCTCACCCCGGTACCGCCGGTCAATGGCGTCCCGGATTTGCCGGTGGATGTCGCCGCTTAAAGGATAGGCTAGGGCGATGATAAACCCGGCGGTGTTGCACAGGCACGGCACCAAGGCATAAAGCATCCGCAGGGTAAAGACCGCGGAATCGGTCTGCTGGATGTTGGGGACATAGCCGGAGACCCCGAGCAGGGCCAGGGCCGTCCCCACCCCTAAGGCGGCGGCCAGCTTTTTGGCAATGGACCAGAATCCGATATACAGGCCTTCCCGCCGCTGCCCGGTGATCAGTTCGTCATAGTCGATTACATCCGCCTGGATGGCGGAGGGAATCGCCAGGGTTGCCCCGAATCCGATGCCGGATAAAAATACCAGAACGCCGTAGAGGACTTCATCGCCGGGTCCGAGAAAGAACACCCCGAAAAACGCACCGGTGTTTAACGCCATGGATGCCAGCCAGATGGGTTTTTTTTCAAATTTTTGCGCGCCCAGCACCCACAAGGGAAGGAACAGGATGCCGGACGCAAAATAGAGCAGCAGAAACAGATCGGCCCGGGCCGAATGCAGCACATATTCCACGTAATAAAGGATGAGGGTGGCCGGAAGATTGTTGCCCACCGCGCTGATGGTGTAGGAAATCAGAAGAATGCGAAAAGGCCGGTTTTTCAGGCTGGAGGCCATGCGGGTGAAAATTTTTTCCGTTTGAGCTACGATTTTTGTTTTTTGTTCCTGAAAAGACATCACGCACCAGATGGCCGCGGCAATAATGAGGGGCGCATAAACCGCTGAAAGGATGAAAAAGGTGCGCCGTTCTCCGTCCGGGGTGTCCGGGATCGAGAAGATGGCTTTGACCGCGGCCGGAGATGCCGCCGCAGCCAGTGTTCCGGCAATCAGGGCGCCGTCACGGATGCTGAACAGCGTGGTGCGCTCGTCATAATCAAATGTCAGTTCGGGACCTAATGCTTCATAGGGCACAATGACCAGGGTCCAGAACAAAAACAGTAAAAATATCAGAATCATGAACCAGAGGGTGGCGGCGTGGGCGGCCATTTCCGGGGGGTTGAACAGCAGCAGGATGGCGATGGTGGTCAATACCGCGCCAACGGCAATAAAAGGCCGCCTTCGGCCGAAAGGCGTGTTGACCCGGTCGGAAATCATGCCGATGGCCGGATCCGTGACCGCGTCAAACAGGCGGACCATCAGTAAAATGGCGCCTAACGCGGAAATATGGACCCCCACCACATCCGTATAGAATTTCGGGATATAGACATACACGGGAATGCCCACCACGGCCAGGGAGAATGCCGGGGCCGCGTAAGCCAGCTTTCGAGTGATGGAAAGGGTTTTCATGGGTTATTTTCCCAGCAGCTTGTCGCGAAAGCCTTTGTCGATGGGATGTTTACCGATCCAGATGGAAAAAAACGCGGCGGAAAATTCCGACCCCGGCACCACGCCGAGCACCCGGCCGTTTAACGCCAGCTCCGTGCCGCGGTCCGGAACATAGGTTGCCGTATATTCATCGCCGGGTTTTACGTCTTTATAAAGGGCGTTAAGCTGGGCGATTTCCGGCTGCAGGGCATTGAAACGCGCGATGGTTACATTTTTTTTGATCATTTCCCGAGTGGCCTCGGCAAAATCTTCGGCCGGAATGGCATGAAAATAGTGCAGCACCAGCCGCCGTTCCGCATCCTCCAGCGCATCTTTTCCCGAAACACCTTCCCGCAGGTAAAAAGCGCCTGCATAGGCTTTTATCACGATTATATAGCGCAGAAGGGCCGTGCCGCGCAACGTGGCGTTTTCCCCGTTGATGATAACGCTGTTTTCAAAATCAACCCCTTCAATCTGTGCGGCAGGAAGCGGAGAAGACTCCAGGAAAAAAAAGAGCAGGGAAAAAAGAATGCCGAAAAAAATTTTTCGATATTTGGAGATCATGATGTCAATACCTGAAAATAATTAAAAACGGCCTGAGTTTAAGTTTGAATTATACTGTAGTGCCGACCATAAGCAAAGAATTTAAAAATTTGATATTCGGCATTTTGGTGTTAGAATAAGGAAATTTATAAAAAACTTGGCAATTTCCATTTAATTTTAGAGGATCAGATTATGACTTTGTTCGGGATTACCCGGTGCCCATCACCATCATCGACATTGCCTGGGGCACGGCCCAGGGGATTTTTGCCGGGTTTTACGTGCTTTTTCTGGCCCGAAAATTATCGGACATGGATTCGGGTTTTACTGAAAAAGCAAAACGGTTTTTGAAGAAAAATAAGGGGTTGATCTCCAGGCCCGCCAGCGGGTCGGTCAGTCGGCGGGCCGGGGCGTGGGCTTCGGAACCGCCCGGGTGATTCGAAGCCGGGAGGATATCGGCCGTTTTATTCATGGGAAGGGTTTACAGGAATGAATCCTTATAAGCCCTTGATTATTCTGGTAGGCGCGATTGGACTTGAACCAACGACTTCTACCGTGTCAGGGTAGCGCTCTCCCTCTGAGCTACGCGCCTGTGCTGTTTTTGGAAAAACCTTAAACCAACGGATTTTGAGTGTCAAGAAAAATAAAAAATATCTTCTAGGAATTGGCTTTGGGGTCGCGGCGCTGATTTTCGGCGTGGTGACCGGGGTTGTTTTTTCCATGTTTCGGGACCTGCCCCAGATCCGCCTTCTGGAAACCTATACCCCGCCGGCCATCACCCGTGTCTATTCCTCGGATCAGGTGCTGCTGGCCGAGCTGTTTAAGGAAAAAAGACGGATCATCCCCCTTGAACGCATCCCCGCAAACCTTCAGAAAGCCCTGATCGCCACCGAAGACCGCCAGTTTTATGAACACAGCGGCATCGACATCAAGGGGATCGCAAGGGCGCTGATTCAGGATATCATAGCCGGTGAATTTGCGCAGGGGGCTTCCACCATTACCCAGCAGCTGGCCAAAACCCTGTTTCTTACCCCTGAAAAATCGATTGCGCGAAAGCTGAAGGAGGCGATCCTGGCGCTTCAGTTGGAACGCCGGTACACCAAGGACGAGATCCTTGAGTTTTATTTAAACGAGGTCTATCTGGGAAGCGGAGCCTACGGGGTCGAGTCCGCGGCACGGATTTATTTTGCAAAGCCCGTAGATGCGCTGGACCTTGCCGAATGCGCCTTGATCGCGGCCCTGCCCAAAGCGCCGTCCGCTTTTTCGCCCCTGGTCAACCCCGAGCTTGCCGTCAAACGAAGAAACATCGTGCTGAAACAGATGCAGGAGACCGGCATTATCGATGCCCAGCAATACCGGACGGCGGCCGGGGCGCCTTATCTTTCGGCCGCGCGTCCCAAAAAAAGAACCAAGGCCCCTTATTTCATGGATTATGTGAAAAAAATTTTAGAAAAAGAGGTCGGCGCAGCAAGGGTCTACAAGGGCGGCCTGAATGTATATACCACCCTTTGCTTTGAGCTGCAGGAATATGCCGATGCCGCGGTTGAAAAGGGGATATGCGAGCTTACGGAAAGGATGAAACAAAACAGCATCCCGGAGCCGGATCCCCAGAGCGCCCTGATCGCTCTTAATATCCGCACCGGCGGCATCCTTGCCATGGCCGGCGGCGTCGACTTTGACAAAAGCCCGTTCAACCGGGCGGTTTCCGCCCGGCGGCAGCCGGGATCGGCGTTTAAACCCATTGTATACGCCCATGCGGTTGAACAGGGGTTTCACCAGGCCATGCTGCTTCAGGACACGCCGGCGGCGTTTCCGGGCTCCAAGAGAAACGATCAGTGGTGTCCGGAGAATTTTTCCAAGACCTACCAGGGTGCGATGACCCTGCGAAAGGCGCTCACGATTTCTCAAAACATTCCCGCGGTCCGGCTGATTGAAAAGCTGGGCCCGTCCGGCGTTGTCGCCTTTGCCGGGGATTTGGGCATTGGCTCCAGGCTGGCGCCGAACTTTTCCCTGGCCCTGGGCACCTCCGAGGTGACCCTCATGGAACTGACCTCGGCCTACGCGGTGTTTGCCAACAGGGGGCGGTTTATTCAGCCGTTTGCCATCACCGCGATTGAGGATGCGGACCATCATCAGATCTGGAAGCCCGCCGTTGAAAAAAGGATCGCCATGACGGCCGAAGGCGCCGCCATCACGACCGATATGCTGAAAGGGGTGGTTCAGGAGGGGACCGGCCGAAAAGCAAAATGCATTCGTCACCCCATCGCCGGAAAAACCGGCACCACCAATCAATTCCGGGACGCCCTGTTTGTCGGGTTTTCCCCTTCCATCGCGGCCGGGGTTTGGGTGGGGTGTGATGACTTCAGCCCCCTGGGTCCTGATCAAACCGGCGCCCGCGCGGCGCTTCCCATCTGGATCGAATTCATGTCAAACGCCGTAACGGATTCCCCCTATGAATTTTTTGATTTTCCCGACAACCTGGTCCGGGTAAGGATCGATCCGGAAAACGGAAAACCGGTTGCGGACGAGGTTTCAGGTGTTTTGGCCCTTTTTCGAAAGGAGAACGCGCCCGAATAACCCGGAATTCTGCCCCCGGCTGAACCGTTTTGCCGCTTGCCCTTTCAAATCAGATCATAAACAGGTATACTGCCCTCGAAAAACGGTAAAACGGTATGCAGGATTCATGGCAGGCGCACCAAGAAAGGAGGGAGGCATGGAGGCGCTTCATCAAAGAATGCTTGACGCCGATGCCATCATTCTCATGGCCCCGGTCTATATTGCATCCATTCCCGGACAGGTGAAAACATTCATTGATCGCTGCCGGACCTTTGTCCATGATTTCCGGCTTCAGGATAAAGTCGCCATGGCAATGACCATCGGCTTTTTTCGGAATGCGGGCCAAGATAGCGCGCTGTCGCTGATGCGGACATCGCTTTCCGCCCTGGGCCTCAATGTGGTCAGCTACGGGTCCGCCGCGGTTTCGACCCGTGAAGGGCTCGGGGTGCCGATTCGCGAAACGCGGTTTGGCGTTAAAGAGGATCTGGCAGGCGCTGTAATGATGGACCTGGCTGTCAAAAAACTTGTCCGGACCGCCTTGCACATAAAAGCCGGCAAGCGGGCGCTGATGAATTCCAATAAGACCCAGGTCGTGCCATAGCCTGACTGGGATTGTTCCTGGCGGCAGAGAGCTTTGGAGCGTGGCTTTTAAAATTCAGTTCAAAAAGCTGAGTTTTTGAACGCGGCCGGGCCAAGCGAATAAGCCCAAATCGAAAAAAACAAATCCCTTGATTTAAAACCCGGTTAACGCTAATAGACCCTCAATGATTCGAAAAGCCACCATTGAGGATGTTAAGGCCATCTACACCCAGTTGAAGTACTATGGGCAGAAGGGGGAACTTTTGGCGCGCCCTTTAAGCCGGATATACGATCATTTGAGGGATTTCTGGGTGTACGTGGATTCCGACCCCGAAAACGGCGTTGTGGGGTGCTGCGCCCTGCAGTTCTGCTGGGAGGAGCTTGCGGAAATCCGGTCCCTGGCGGTTGCGGAAAACCGACGACACCAGGGTATCGGCACGCAACTGGTAAAGGCGGTGTTTGAAGAGGCAAGCAAATTCAAGGTCAATAAACTCTTCGCTTTAACCTATAAGCCTGAATTTTTTGCAAAATTTGGATTCAGGCAGATCGATCGGTCGGAGCTGCCCATCAAGATCTGGGCGGACTGTATCTACTGCGTGAAATTTCCCGAGTGCGATGAAATCGCCATGATCAAAGACCTGTCGTAAGGTTTGGGACGGCCCATATCGCTGAGGCGGCTTAGGCGTAGATCAGGTTGTAGGGAAGGGGCGGAAACGCCCACACCTTCGGTTTCGGCAGGATCCGCTGACTGTCCACGGTGAGCCAGTAGGGCTCCGGTTTGAGTTCCCTCAGTTTGCCGCCCTCCGGCGGCAGGGCATGGTTGGTGTAGGCATAGGTGGTCTGAAAGATAAACACGCCCCCTTCTTCCTGCTTGTCCACCTTGTCCACCATGTAATTGTCCCGCAGTACCGAAAGGGTTATGCCGGCCGCCTTGGCGACCTTCTTGATCTCCTTGTTGGTCAGTCTGATTAGA
>CAZFWD010000123.1:0-3085 GCA_964522535.1 uncultured Desulfonema sp. | reverse complement strand
GGTTGTTGTATTGGCAGGACTGGGCGGCCAGGAACCGGGGCTGCCCGGCAAAAACCGCGAAAAAGGATTCAAAGTCGACAAAATCGCCGGCCGCGATGTCGCCGGTTTTCGGGCCCGGATCCCAGCGCATGAGCGGGTGATAGCCGTTGTTTAAGGCCATTTCCAGGGCCGCCACCATGTTGAACATCATGCAGTTGGTGTGGCCGATGTGCCGGCCGGACAGGGTGGGCTCAACGCAGCCGGTGGCCGACCAGTCCCGCAGGTGTTCGGCCGGATAGTTGAGCTCGGCCAGGGAGGCCATGACCGCCTCGTCGTTGTGGATGGAGGGGGTGGCGGTGGTGTTGAGGTTGACCTCGCACAGCCTTTTGAGATAGGTGTCGCTGTTCTTTTTGTGATTGTAGCGGGCGTTGACGTTGGGGTCGCGGATGCAGAGCATCTCGGTGACCTTGAGAAAGATATAGGTCATGTCGTTGACCGCGTCTTCGCCTTCGGGCGTGACCCCGCCCAGGGTGATGGCCTGGTCCGAGGAACTGCCGCCGAACAGGTAATTGCCTATGTCCGGGATCAGGGGCAGGTGGTCGGTGCAGCGCATGTAAAAGCAGCCTATCAGTTCCAGGGTCTGGCGGATATAGTCCTGCCGTTCCTTGTCGGTTTTCAGCTTTTTCAGGTCGGCCTTAAAATAGGGTTGCAGCCACTGGTCCAGCCGTCCCAGGGAAAACCCGGCATTGGTGTTTTCCATGTGCACGCCCACCCACAGGATCCACATGGCGTTGACCGCCTCGTCCAGGGTAACGCAGGGCCGCTCCGGCACCCGGCCGCAGATATCGGCCAGCCTGGCCAGTTCCTTTCTGCGGGCCGGGTTGCTCTCCTGCTCCGCCTCCTGCCGGGCGAGGGCGGACAGGTTGCGGGCGTAGGCGTTGATGCCTTCCAGGCTGATCTTCATGGCCGCCAGGGTGTCGTGTTTCTGCTGCCGGTCCGCCGGCGTTTTCTCCAGTTCCCGGTCGATCTCGGCCATGATGCCGGACGTGCCCATGGCCAGCACCCTGGGGTAATTGATGATGGTGTGGGACAGGGCCACGGTCTTCCACAGAAAGCAGGCGGCAAACCGCTCGTCCAGCTTCTGGCACAGGGGATAGCCCCTGTTGTCCCGCACCCATTCCCGGAAGTTGCGGCGCAGCCAGAAGGGAAAGACCTTGTGGTGCAGGATTTCAACGGTTTCTTTATCCACGTCATAGGGGTTGAGCGGCCGAAAAGGCGCGGTCAGCAGCTCGCCCCAGATCATGGTGCCGTGGGCGTCCGGGTAGATCACCACCCCGATTTCCCGGGCGGTGGTGGTGCCGGCCACCAGGTCGTTTTTACGGATAATGGGCCGGCGGTTTTCCATCAGGTATTTAAAGGCCCTGGCCTGACGCAGCTCCGGGCAGTGGGGACGGCCCTCGGGGTCGGTTTCAAACCCGTTCTTTTTAAACCATTCGGTCAACAGCAGCGGCCGTTCATGGCAGATGACGGGCCGTTCGGTGAGGTGGATATTCAGAAAAGCCTTGAGCCGCGGAAAGTCGTCCAGGCTGTATTGGGGTAGATAGGGATCATCCAGAAACCGGACGCCCGGGTCTTTCGTGTTCGAGGAAAGCAGCATGGGCTTGCGGGACTGGATGCCGGCGGCCGCGGCCGGGCCGCGGTCATAATCCCGGTTCTGGAGGCGGGTCTCGTTTTTCAGCTTGCGGACCTGGGAGTTTTTCAGCAGCAGCGAGAGATAGAAATTGAAGAGCTGCAGGTAGCCAAGGTTGCCGCGGGTGACCATGCGGTTCTTCATCAGGGTCATCATCAGCTCGTTGGGCGGCTGGGTGGCCGCCTGCTTGAGCACGGACTCGTCCATGAAGATCAGCTCCGAATCCGGGCGATCCGGCCATTGTTTCAGGACCCGGACTTTCCCGTCTTCAAAGCGCAGGGCCTGGCGCACGCCGTCGTTCTCCGTGCGGATGCCGAAGGTGAAGTTCAGCGGCCCGAAATCGGATTTCAGGTAGCGGTTGAGGGCCGGCCGATGGTTGAAGCTGAAGGCAAAGTAGCGCAGAAACAGGTTGGCAATGGTATTGGCGGTATTCATTACGTCACCTCCGTTTGTCATCACCCGACTTGATCGGGTGATCCAGGATAAAACGCCTTTATTCCTTATTTATTCGTCCGGTATCAGAGTCGACAGGGGCTCACCCCGGTCGATCTGCTGTTTTATCCTCACCAGTTCGTTGATGATCCCCTGAACCCTTTTCCGGACAAAATCATCGACGTTGCCGATGACCTCGTGGAACAGGCGGCTGTTGTAAAGCGTGATCAGCCCGTGCAGATCGGACCAGTATTGAATGACCGTGTGCCGGATCAAATCCGCGTTTTGCCCGTTGCCCGCGCCCAGGTATTCGCCGATCGGCTTGACGAATAAATCAAAACACTGCAGGGCCGTCTGCTTTTCAAAACGGGCCGTGGCTTCCATTTTCGTGCCGACATAATCCAGGTATTTGGGCGTATGCAGATTGAACATGAGGTCATAATATCCGGGATAAGTCCGGCCGAACTCGACATAGGCGCGGATCATGGCCTCGAATTGGGCCTCGATTTTATCGGAAGAACGATCGAACTCTTTTTCGAGCATGGCATACAGGGTTTGAAAGCCCCTCACCCGGATCATCAGGTTGAGTTCGTCCTTGCTGGTATAATAATTATAAATGGTGGTGGCGGTGACGCCCAGCCGGGAGGCGATCTTGCGGATGCTCAGGCTGTCAAACCCTTGTTTTAAAATAATATCCAGGGCAATATCCAGAATCCGGTCGCGGAATTTTTCAACCTCTTCCTGGGACATGGGGGCCTTGGGCATAATTTCTTCCTGTTAAGATAACGATGTTATATTAACAGTGTTATCTTAAAAGTCAAGATATTTTTGCGCCTTGTTTACGGTATTCGCGTTTCCAGGCTATTTTTCAAAAGAATCCAGCGGGCTTTTCACGCCCAGCCGGTTTTTCTGGGCCACATGCGTATAGATCATGGTGGTTTTAACGCTGGAATGCCCCAGCAGTTCCTGAATCGTGCGGATGTC
>CAZFWD010000122.1:0-3061 GCA_964522535.1 uncultured Desulfonema sp. | reverse complement strand
TTGTAAATTCTTGCATCATGTCACCTCCCTTAGTCCCCAAGTGTCCAGATTTTATCGGCTTTCAAGGATGCCGGTTCCGTAAACAGAAGCTGATCGTTCAGGGTGGCCGGTCCAACCCCATATCCGCCGTCCGGTTTGGCTTCTCCCTCTGCGGTGGTGCGGATGGGGAACTTGAACCGTTTGATGGTACCGCCTCTAAACTTGACCGTCCACATGATGTCCTCGGTCCCTCTCATGGGAACAACGCTGGCGCCCAACGGACAGAAATCGGCATAACCCCTCACCTCAATGGCCTGGGTCGGGCAGATCTTGACGCAGTTATAGCACTCCCAGCACATATCCGGCTCCGCGTTGTAGGCTTTCATGCGCTCCACATCCAACACCATGAGGTCATTGGGGCAGATATACATACACGCGGTTTTGTCTCCACCCTTACAGCCGTCACATTTTTCCTCAATCACAAAACTTGGCATTGTTTACCTCCTGTTTTAATATTTGAATGAAAGTAATTCCGCGTTCTTGGTTTTAAGTAAATAATGACTACCGATCAAGACACCTCCTTTCCCACTCCACACAAAAATCACTCATGGATTTTTTTCAAATCGATCCCGGAAACCTTCCGCAGTTTAAAAAAGTTTCAATTCGTTTCAATAACGCCTTATGGACACATCCCCCTAAAAATCGGCAATCTAAACAACCCGTCGATTTTCTATAAATAATAATAGAAGAAATATTTTTATTAGCACCCTCAAAATGGGTTGTCAATAAATTTTTGTCCGATTTTTATTTAACGGTTTTAAAGGGTTATCGGCCCATGCGGTTTGGCTTTCGCGATATTTTTTGCCATCCGACCAGACCGCGTGAAACGCCGCTTTCAACACCGCTACCCCGAATACAGCCGTTCAACCCTTTCGGATATCCCTGAAACCACCTCGTAGCTGATCGTCCCGATGGCCTTTGAAACCTCCTCCACGGGGATTTGGCCGCGGCCCTGCGTACCGAAAACGACCACCTCATCCCCCACGGCGACATTCGGGATGTCCTCCACGTCCAGCATGGTCTGATCCATGCATACCCGCCCGATCACCGGCGCACGGCGGCCCCGGACCAGCATCCTTCCCTTTGAAGACAGCAGGCGGCTGTAACCGTCCGCATAACCGATGGATACCGTCGCGATCCGGGTGGGCCGCGTTGTCACGGCCGTGCCACCGTAACTCACGCGAAACCCGCTGTCCACCTTTTTAAGATGAATGATTCGGGTTTTTAGGGTCATCGCCGGCCTCAATGTCACCCGATCCCTGTGGACAAACTCGGAAGGATAGTAGCCGTAGAGAGAGATCCCGACCCGCACCATGTCCAGGTGGGTTTCCGGCATCTCAATCGTCGCGGCGCTGTTCGCGGCATGGGCCAGGGGGATATTCACCCCTTCCCGTTTCAACCGGTCCAAAAAAAGGCAAAAAATGTCAAACTGCCTTTGAGCGTAGATCTTGTCCCGGTCCTCGGCGGTGGCAAAATGGGTATAGGCCCCGGCCAGATCAATCCCATGCAACCGCTTCATCGCCTTGACCTCATCGAGGGCGTCTGTAAAAATTTTCCCCTGCAGATCACCGGCAAGGAGGCCCAACCGTCCCATACCGGTGTCCACCTTCAGGTGCGCCCTGATTTTACCCCCCAGGGCCCGGGCTTTTTCCGAAAGCTTGCTGGCGGCATCATAGGCATAAACCGTCTGGGTCAGGTCGTCTTGGATCAGCCTGTCCGCGGCTTCCGGCGGGGTATACCCGAAAATCAGAATGGGGGCACGAATACCGGCCCGGCGAAGCGCGAGCGCCTCTTTGAGCCTTGCCACACCCAGGGCGTCCGCCCCGTCCTTGAGCAGCCGCTCGGCCGCCGGAAGGATGCCATGCCCGTAGGCATCGGCTTTGACAGCCGCCATGAGCCGACAGCCCGGTCTCAAAATTTTTTTGAACTGGCCCAAGTTGTGCGAAATCGCGTTTAAATCGATCTCGGCCCAGGCATCAGTAGCGGTCAGGCCGCCTTTGTCATCACGCTGCATGTGCATCGCCCTGTCTAAAACAGACCCCTGTCCAGGCTTCTGTAGAGCACCGCCTCCGAGACATGGGCCGGGCTGATCTCCCGGGCGCCCTCCAGATCGGCGATCGTCCTGGCGATCTTTAAAATGCGGTTGTAGGCCCGGGCCGAGAGTCTCAGCTTTTCCATGGCGGTTTGAAGAATCCGTAAGGACGCCTCATCGATCCGGCAAATTTTTTTGATATGACGATTTTTCATTCGGGCGTTGGTGCGCGGGTCCGTCCCTGTAAACCGCTCGGCCTGAATTTTTCGGGCCGCCAAAACCCGTTCCCGAATGGCCTTGGAGGGTTCACCGGGGGATGTCTTGGCAAGCTCCCGGTAATCAACGGCCGGCACCTCCACATGGATGTCGATGCGGTCGATCAGAGGACCTGAAACCCGGCTTCGGTATTTCTGAATCTGATACGCCGAACACCGGCAGGGGTGCTTGGGATCGTTGTAATACCCGCACGGGCACGGATTCATGGCCGCGATCAGAATGAAACAGGAGGGGTAGGTCAGGGTTGCGGAGGCCCGGGATATGGTCACCCGTTGCTCTTCAAGGGGCTGCCGCAGCGCCTCCAGGGAAGGCCTCCTGAATTCCGGAAGCTCATCCAGAAAAAGCACGCCGTTGTGCGCCAGGCTGATTTCCCCGGGCCGGGGAATATTGCCGCCGCCGATCATTCCGGCGTCGGATATGGTATGGTGGGGGGAGCGAAACGGCCTTTCCGTCACCAGGGCCTGATCCCTTTCAAGAAGCCCGGCGACGCTGTATATCTTTGTGGTTTCAATCGCTTCCCCAAAGGTCAGCGGAGGGACGATCCCTGCGAAGCGCTTGGCCATCATGGATTTGCCCGCGCCCGGCGGCCCGATCATGATCAGGTTATGACCGCCGGCCGCGGCGATTTCCATGGCCCGCTTGACGTGTTCCTGGCCCGCGACCTCTGAAAAATCGCATTCGCCTCGACCGGTGCTTTCAAAAACCGCTTCCGCA
>CAZFWD010000121.1:0-2521 GCA_964522535.1 uncultured Desulfonema sp. | reverse complement strand
TTTTTCCCGGGGAAGGGGTGTTCAGGGGGGTGCTGTTCCCGGGGGGGGAGCTGTGCGGCCCGCACGACGCGGTGGTGGATCGGGCCATGGCCCTGGCCGGCAATGCCTGGCGGCACGCGGTGCCGAGTCTGGCGCCCGGGGGGTTTGGTTATGATAAGCTGATGGCCGCAGCGACCGGAGAGCGGGACTGGGCCGACCGGGATCGCAGCCTGCCCGAGGCGGTGTTTGACACTATCCTGGGGCTCAAGATCCGCTCCATTGATTATTCGGAGGAGCGGGCCAAGCGGCTGCGGGAGTTTAACTATCGCATATCAGACATTAAAACGGCGTTTCGGCGGGATTATCGGGACCTGTACCGGAAATTCCCGGATGATCCGGATAAGCAGCGGGAGCGGGGCGAGGCCCTGATCGCGGACATGAGCCGAAAGATCGAGCGGGTGACCGAAGAAATTATCCGGTTGGATTAGCGGGGGAAAATCTAAGGGAAGGAGAGGATATGGCGGAAATCATTGTGCGGGATGAAACGGATGGGTCTGTGGCCTCCGCGCCGCCGCCCAAATCGACCTGTTCAATCCGGCTGGAGCGGCCGGAGCACCAGGCGGGCCTGTCGGGTATCGGGCTGGGGAAGGAGATCACCATCACCCTGACCGGCCGGGCGACCGGAATGAACCAGTATTCGGCTACCGATACCGATGAACAAAAAACATTTTGTCTGGATATGGATATCTCCGATTTTGCCGTGGGTAGCGCGGGGGGCACCCTGGCGGGAGCGATTGAAAGGGCGGAGCGAGTTGTCTGATCAGCCCGATACGGCTCACGCCCTGGCCCTGGCCCTGGATGAATGGCTCGTGGAGCGGATTTTGGACGAGCGCACTCCGAGTATTGTGAGGTGCGCGTTTAGCCGGGCACGCATGGCCCTGGCGGTTATTGCGGAAAAGTTGGGGATTAAGCTGTGAAGACCTGCTGGTTGTGGAGATATAAGACCAGCCTGGAGGGCACCCTGGGGGTGTTTGCGTCGCCCCGGGACGGGTTTTGCGCGGCCAGCCTGGAATGCCCCTGGCTGCTGAACTTGAGCCATGTGAGCTGTGTGCCGGCCGGGGCCTATGATTGCGAGCTGGTGTGGTGGAAAAAGTTTTCGCGCCGGGTTTATACCCTGAAAGACGTGCCGGGCCGGACCGGGATCGGGTTCCATCCGGGGAATACGGCCGGGGCGAATTGGGTTTTGAAGGCGGACGCGGTGGAGCACCGGCCGTCCTTTTCCACCGATCTGTCCGGGTGCATCGCCCTGGGGCTGATCCACGGTCGGGTGGAGGGGCAGGACGCCCTGCTGCATTCAGGGCCGGCGTTTATCCGGTTTGACCGGGCCATGGCCGGGGAGCCGTTTCGGTTGGTGATTCGATGGCAAAACGGAAGCCCATAGCTTTTTTTGACTATGTTCGCGTTGCCCTGGGGCTGGCGGTGATCACCGCGTTTTTTGCGGCGGTTCTGCTGCCCGCCATCGGCGCGGGGTTGTTGGGATTGAGGGGAGATGAAGGTTTTAAAGATTAAGGTTTTAAAGATTGTTTTTGATTTTTTGCTTGAGACCTATAAAGCGGTGGACCGGCTGCGGGCGGATGATACCCCCGCGCAGGTCATGGCGTTATGGCTGGCCTTTATCGCGCTGGCCCTGGGTATGGGATGGCTGGTGACCCATGTGTTTCGGTGACAAATGGGTCCGGGGCCAGCGCCACCGGCCGAAGGGGAAGGATCAAAATGGGCCAAAACCGGCAAAGAACGGCAAAACCGACAAGGAACGGTTGTTGGATGCGGCCGAGGCTATTGACGCCATCCTGGAGGATGCGGAGGATCGGCTGGATCGGCATCTGGAGCCGCCGGATGCGGCAAGGAGTGTGAGAGGATGAAAGCAATTATATTTTACAGCGAGGAAGACCAGGGATACATCGCCATGACCCCCGGAATGCTCGGCCTTGCTGCTTTTGGGGCAACCCCGGAGGAGGCGGAGAAAGAATTAAAGATTGCAAAAAACGCATACGATGAGGTTCAAAACGATGATAGCAAAAGAAACGTGGACAGACGGTAGAGAGCAAATTTTAAATCCATCGGAAAGTACCGGGTTGATCGTTGCGAGTGACCCGTTTCAGTACACAATAGATTATGTGACTCATGCTATCAATAGTGGATATTGTTTGTCAATCGAACAAGCTATGCAAACTTTAGATAAAGTTTCAGATGAAATAGGAATTACCCATGAATTAGCAGAGGGCGAAGTAGATTAAACCATAAGGAGGAACCAAAATGATGGTCAAAATCGTATTGTCAAGCGGTAAAGAAGTTGAGCTTACGGAAGATGAGGCGAGGGAATTGTTGGGGGGAAAGACAAGTGATACCGATCCCTATCGCCCATCTGATACCGATCCATATTGTCCATCATATCCATATCCGTGGTATCCATCCACCCCGTGCCCGAATCCATACTCTATTCAACCGGGAACTCCGTGGGTTCCTTATCCTTATTATTCGG
>CAZFWD010000120.1:0-6383 GCA_964522535.1 uncultured Desulfonema sp. | reverse complement strand
TGCGTCATCTTCGACCCCAGGGGATTGGAAGGCATAAAAGTTTCCGTCCTTGCACCCCACGTAAATCACCGGCTCTGAGCCGACGATGCCCACGGCGGGAGAGGAGTTGATATCTGCGGGAGGGCTGGTCCTAACCGACCAGCTTGAGGTTCCGTTGGAGGAATTCAATGCGTGGATATAGCCGTCCCATGAGCCCACATAGATCAGTCCGTTCGGGCCGATAGCCGGAGAGGAATAAAACCCGTATATGCCTTGAAACTCCCAGAGCTTTGATCCGTCCGGGTTGATGCAGAAAAATTTAGAGTTGTATTCTTCCGCATCCCCGGTTTGACACTCCCCCACGTAGATCCGTCCATTTGATCCGATGGCCGGGGAAGCGTATACCTCGGCGTTGGTTTTAAACGACCATTTCAATTTTCCGGTGTTTGCGGCCAGGGCATACACATGCCGGTCCAGGGAGCCCGCATAGACCACCTCCTCAATCCCGTCATGACCGATCACCGGGGAGGAGATGATTTTATCGCCGGCCTCAAAGGTCCATTTGAGGGTGCCGCTGGCATTGATGGCGTAAAGGATATGGTCGCTTGCCCCCACATAGATGATTCTGCCGTCGGCGCTGATCGCTGGTGATGAGAAAATATAGTCGCCGATGTTATATGACCATTTTAACGCCCCGTTTTCTGTGATCGCATATAACCGGTTATCCGACGACCCGACATAGATCACCCCATACGGGTCGATGGCCGGGGAGGATCGCACATCGGATCCGGTTAAAAACCGCCATTCTTCGGCACCGGTTTCCGGGTTAACGGCATAAAGATTGTTGTCGTCGGACCCCACATAAACCGTGCCGTCCGGCCCGATCGCCGGGGAGCTCTCAATATCCCCTCCGGTTTCAAACCGCCACCTGGCAACAACGACCCTTTCCGCATCAGAGGTGGTGACAACCCCTAAGGTTTTTTGAACGGTACAATAAGGCCGGTAAAAACCCTCGTCATAGGTGTGGGTAAATACATGGGAAAACTGATTGGATGCGACGCTCTCCGATGTTCCGTCTCCAAAATTCATGATATAGCTGTTGGGCGCGAGCGTGCTCGCGGCGACCGTGACGATCAGCTGGACCTCAAGGGGGGCGATGCCGGAGAAAGGCTCTGGCGTGACGGTTACGGTTTTGGCCATAGCCTCATTGGTTTGCATCGCATATGCCATCAGCAGAGCCAAAAGACAAATGAAGGCGGCATAAAGGCGGTTATATCCATTCGCCATAATTTTTTGTAATCCTTAGTGAGTGGTTTTGATTTAAATTGTGGTTTTGTCTCGGGCGGCTTCCCGCGCTTCGCAGGGGATTTTGCCGTTTATCGATGTTGTGATCGGGTTCAATGCATTACGGAAAAATATCCTGCCATACGCCGGCCGATTAGTCAAAGAAAAAGTATTTAAAGGTTCAATGCGGTGTTGACTAAACATGCCGGTAAATTTTAACATCACTTAAAAAACAGTATGGATACCACGCATGTTTGACAGACGTCTGATTCAATACTTTGACTGGGGACTGCTTTTCATTACCCTTGTCATCAGCGGCATCGGCCTGGCGGTTCTCTACAGTGCGGTGCATACCGGCCCGTCGAGACAGCTTCTGCCTTTGTATTATAAGCAGATGGTCTGGTTTGCGGCGGGTTTTTTGCTGATGTTTATTGTGTTTACTTTTAATTATAAGAAGTTGGATAAATGGGGAGGGGTAATCTATTTTATCGGTGTTTTGCTTCTGATCGCGGTCCCCCTGTTTGGAAAGCAGGTGGGCGGTTCGACCCGGTGGCTCAGCCTCGGCCCTCTGACCCTTCAGCCTTCTGAGCCGGTTAAACTTGCGCTCATCATCATCCTGGCGCGGTATTATTCCAGGGCGGTCAAACCTTCAGGGCTGACCTTCACCGATCTGATCGTACCGATGCTCCTGACCGGCATTCCGTTTTTTCTGGTGGCGACCCAGCCCGACCTCGGCACCGCCGGCACCCTATTACTGATTGCCGTGTCCATGACCCTGTTTTCAAAGATCCATAAACGGACCTTGATCTGCTTTATTGTTTTGGCCCTACTTCTGATTCCCCTTGGATGGGAGTTGCTGGAACCCTACCAAAAGGAGCGGATACTGACCCTTTTATTTCCGAACCGGGACCCGCTCGGAGCGGGATATCATATCCGGCAGTCCAAAATCGCCGTCGGCTCCGGTCTGATGTTCGGAAAGGGGTATCTTCAGGGTACTCAGAAGATGCTGCTTTTTCTGCCGGAGCAGCATACGGATTTTATTTTTTCCGTGATCGCCGAAGAATGGGGGTTTTTCGGGTCCATGGGTCTGCTTTTTCTTTTTTTACTGCTGGTTTTTTTCGGTTTAAACATCGCCCACGGGTGCCGAGAGGCATTCGGCACGATCCTTGCCGTCGGCATTACGAGTATGATTTTCTGGCAGGTGTTTATCAATATCGGGATGGTTACCGGCGTCATGCCGGTGGTGGGCATGCCGCTGCCATTGATCAGTTACGGGGGATCCTCCATCCTCACCTCCCTGGCCGGTGTCGGGTTTTTGATGAATATCCGCATGAGACGGTTTATGAAGGATTGATTAGAACCGCGAAAATCATTCATTGGAAAGCCTTTGCGGCAAGAAACCTCTCCGCGGCTTTGCTTGACAAGGCTTTAAATAAAATGATAGGTAAAAACACTATATTTTTGCGGTTTGATTCCCTTTGATTTTTTTAAATGGAGCCTGTGAATGCCGACACCCCCGAATGATGAAAACTGGGAAAACCGGATCGCGGATCTGAAAAGGAAGATAGAGGCGTTAAAGCTGCAAAAAGCCTCGGCTCATGCGGATCAGGAAAGGTTTCAGGCTGTTTTTAACAGCATGGAGGAGATTTATTTTGAGGTCGATCTGAAGGGAGATTTGACCTATTTTAATCCGGCGCTTTGCAGGCTGATGGGTTACGCTCCAGACGAACTGGTGGGAAAGAACAACCGGGAATACACCAGCCCTGAAACCGCAAAACGGATGTATAGAATATTCAATCAGGTATATCGCACCGGCAGGTCGGCCCAGATCACCAATTACAAAATTTTCACCAAAGACGGTCAGCCCCGGTACCTGGCGCTGTCCGCCTATCCGATAAGGGATGACCAGGAAAAGCCCGTCGGCTTTCGGGGGGTTGGTCGTGACATTACCCAGAGGATTGCCTCTGAAAGGGCGTTGCGCGAGAGTGAGGAACGGTTTCGCCGGTTTACCGAAGCCTCCTTTACCGGGATTTTCCTTCATGAGAAGGGAAAAATTCTGGATTGCAACAGTGAGATGGTCAAGATGACCGGTTACGCATATGAGGCGCTCGTCGGAATGGACGGCCTGAAACTGTGTGCGCCGGAGCACCGAAAAACGGTCATGGAGAAGATGCTGTTTGAAGACGAAAACCCGTATCGTATTGTCGGAATACGAAAGGACGGCAGTCGTTTTCCACTTGAAATCCGCGCCAAATCGATTCCTTTTCAAGGTAAAAAAATCAGAGCGGTTGAATTCAGGGATATCACCGAACAAAAAAAAGCAGAGGACGCCCTTCGAAAAAGCAGGGTCCGGTACCGCCGGCTTTATAAGGAGGCGCAGAAAACCGAAGAGCTGTATCAGTCCCTTTTAAACTTCTCCGCGGACGCCACTGTGCTGCTGGATATCGATCAGAACGTCCAGTTTGTCAACCCGGCGTTTACAAAAATTTTTGGCTGGACCCTGGAGGAGCTTCGAGGCCGTCGGATTCCGTATATTCCCAGACCGCTGGATTCATCCATGACCGCTTTGTTTCAGCGGATTCTTACCGGCGAGGATTCGGTGCAGGGGTTTGAAACCCAACGCTATACCAAAGACAAACGGCTTTTAGATGTCAGCATGAGCGCTTCACGGTATCTGAGCGATATCGGAGAACCGGCCGGTCTTTTGTTGATCCTTCGGGATATTTCAGAGGCCAAAAGGTATCAGTGGCATATGGGGCAGGCCCAGAAGATGGAGGCGCTTGGCACCCTGGCTGGAGGGCTGGCCCATGATTTCAACAACCTGCTGATGGGGATGCAGGGCCGGCTGTCATTGCTGCTGCTGAACCTGGATCCCGCTGCACCGGATTATAAACATCTCAAGGAGATTGAGGATTATGTCATTCGGGCCGCGGATCTAACCCAGCGGCTGCTGGATATCGCCAGGGGTGGAAGGTACGAGCCATGCGTGACGGATCTCAATGACTTGATAGGGGACCAGAACCGGTTGTTCGGCCGGACGCGAAAAGAGCTCGATATCGAGGCGGATTTCGCGCCTGCGTTGTTCGCCGTGGAGGTGGACAAGCGCCAGATCGAGCATGTCATTCTTAACATCTACCTCAATGCCTCTCAGGCTATGCCAAACGGCGGCAGCTTGTTTGTAAAGACACAGAATGTAAACCTGGACTCGGAGCATACCGAACCCTACGACGCGGTTCCGGGAAAATATGTAAAGGTTTCCATCACCGATACCGGCATCGGAATGGATGAGGCGACCCGGAAAAGGGTGTTCGAACCTTTTTTCACCACCAAGGCAAAGGGGCACGGTACCGGTCTGGGTCTGGCCTCCACTTACAGGGTTATTAAAAACCACGGGGGATTTATCACCGTTTACAGCGAAAAAGGGCAGGGAAGCACGTTCAATATCTACCTTCCGGCATCAGGCAAGTCGCTGAAAACCGAGGAGGCCGAACCTTGCGAGGAGGTCATTGAGGGCGAAGGCACCATCCTGATCGTGGATGATGAAGAAATGATCCGCGAGATCGGCCGGGAGATGATTGCCACCCTGGGATACCAGGTGCTGGTGGCGGTGGGGGGCGAAGAAGCGATTGATATTTGCAGACACAGGAAGGAACAGATCGATCTGGTCATTCTGGATCTGATTATGCCCTCAATGAGCGGCACGGAAACCTTTGACCGGTTGCGAGCCCAAAATCCCCGCATCAAAATCCTTCTTTCAAGCGGATACAGCATCAACGGGCAGGCGGATTCCGTTATGAAGCGGGGATGCAACGGATTTATTCAAAAGCCGTTCAATTTAAAAGAACTTTCGCATAAAATCGACAAGATTATTGGATCCAACACGGTCTAAAACGGCACCCCGCATACGTCTTTTTTTTTGCAGCGGTTGAGATGAAACGTTTTTTTAAGATTTTTCCGTTTTAGCAAGCCTTCCGGCGGATCATTCCAAACCGAACGAAACCACAGCGGCCAGGGCGGGAAGCACGGGGTTCGATTTAGCGCTGAGGCGACTTTCGGTTTGGCGTCATTTTAATAAGGGGGATCGGTGAGCGACAGCCGGCCGATTGTCGGTATTACCATGGGCGATCCGGTGGGGATCGGCCCTGAGCTGATCTGCATGGCGCTCTGCAACCAAGCGGTTTATGATCTCGCCAAGCCGCTTGTCCTCGGAGATGTTCAGGTGCTGGAGGCGGCAAAGCAGATCAACCGGGCCCCTGATATCATCGCCACGGTGAACGCGCCGGCTGCCGGGGCTTATAAACCCGGCTGCATGGACGTGTTGCCGGTTTCAAACCTCCGCTCCGGACCCCTTTCCTGGGGGAAGCCTTCCGCGGAGACCGGCAGGGCCATGCTGGATTATATCACCACCGCCGTGGACCTGGCCTTGAAAGGGGATATCGCCGCCATGGTGACATGCCCCATCAACAAGGCGGCCATGCGAATGTGCGGCAGCCGATACCACGGGCACACCGAACTGATTGCCGATCGGACCGGGACCACTGCGTATGTGATGATGATGGCCGGCGACAAACTCCGGGTGTCGCTGGTGACCATTCATCTGGCCTTAAGGGGGGTGGCTGCCGCCCTCAGCGTAAGGAAGGTTGTTTCGACCGTCGAAATCACGGCGGATGCTTTAAAGGAACGGTTTGCCATTCCGGCCCCGAGGATTGCGGTGGCCGGGTTAAACCCGCATTCCGGAGAGGAGGGGATGTTCGGGGACGAGGAGATCCGCATCATTCGGCCGGCGATCGCCCACTGCCGGAAGAACGGGATTGACGTGTCCGGCCCCTATCCGGCGGACACCCTTTTTTATCATGCCGTTAACGGCGTTTACGACGCCGTGGTTTGCATGTATCATGACCAGGGGCTTATCCCGTTTAAAATGATCCATTTCACCGACGGGGTCAACACCACCCTTGGCCTGCCGATTATTCGAACATCGGTGGATCACGGCACGGCTTACGATATCGCGGGCAAGGGGATTGCGGATCCGGGAAGCCTGATTGAAGCGATACGGTTGGCCGCCCGCCAGGCCGTATGCCGAATCGAAGGGAACACTGGCCCGGCATGACCTTGGGTTT